>JAQWQN010000180.1 GCA_029244465.1 Pseudomonadales bacterium | reverse complement strand
AACGACTATCCCGGAATGAAACCGACCATGGCGGTTCGAGAAGGGGATACTGTCACGAAAGGCCAGGTTTTGTTCTCAGACAAGAAAAATGAAGGCGTGCTCTACACGGCGCCAGCATCTGGCACAGTCACGGCAATAAATAGAGGCGCCAAACGGGCGTTGCTGTCCGTTGTCGTTGAGGTGAGTGGCGACGCCACAGAACCTAGCGCCCAACCTGTCACGCGGGAAGCACTGACTGAGCTTTCGCGGGAAGCGATCACTGAAAAACTGGTGACTTCAGGAGACTGGGTGGCACTCAGAACGAGGCCGTTTGCGCGGGTCCCGGCAATTGGGTCGGTACCAAACTCTATTTTTGTCACTGCAATGGATACAAATCCACTGGCTGGCGATCCCATGGTCGTCATCAATGACAAAGCGAGTGAATTTTCTGTGGGCCTGGAACTGCTCGCGAAACTTACTGATGGCGGCGTCCATGTGTGTCATGCGCCAGGATTGTTCTTGCCGACTGGCGACGATGCTCGAATTGTTCCGCATGAGTTTTCCGGACCACACCCGGCAGGTCTTCCAGGTACCCATATTCATTTCATTGATCCGGTCAGCGCTGCCAAAACTGTCTGGTATATCAACTATCAGGATGTGATCGCATTTGGACACCTGTTTCTGACTGGCGCCGCGATGTCGGAGCGAGTGATTTCGTTGGCAGGGCCGGGCGCTTCGAATCCTCGACTGATCAGAACCGTGCTTGGCGCAAGCTTGGAGGAACTCACTGCCGGTGAGTTGGACGGCGTTGACCAACGTGTTATTTCTGGATCGGTTTTGGCCGGTCGCAGCGCCGAAGGCGTGGAGGCATTTTTAGGTCGATACCACAACCAAGTCTCTGTATTGCCGGAAGATAACCAACGTCGATTGCTTGGCTATCTTTCTCCGGGCATTGAGAGTCATAGTGTATTTCCGATCTATCTGTCTAAGTGGCTCGGCGAAAAGAACATGAAATTTAGTACAAACACCAATGGCAGCCCGCGCGGTATGGTACCTATTGGCACTTTTGAGGAGGTTATGCCTCTCGATATTTTGCCGACGCAATTGTTGCGAAGCCTGCTCGTGGCAGACCTGGAAACTGCGGTAAACCTTGGCTGTCTTGAGCTTGATGAAGAAGATATCGCGTTGTGTACGTACGCATGTCCTGGCAAGTATGAGTACGGACCGATACTACGAAATGTTCTGACTCAAATTGAGAAGGAGGGTTGATATGAGTTTACGATCCTTCATGGACGACATTGCGCCAAATTTTGAAAAAGGTGGGAAGTTCGAGTGGGCGTATCCAGCCTACGAAGCCGTCGATACGGCGTTATATACGCCAGGAAAAGTCACCGGCGGCGCTGCTCATCTGCGGGACGGTCTAAACCTCAAGCGAATCATGATGACCGTTTGGTTTTGTGCCTGGATACCGGCCCTGGTTGGTAGTTATTTCATTGGGCTGAACGCGCTTGAAGCGATGCAGACGGCTGGTGTTACAGAGGTCGAAGGTTGGCGGGGGGTATTCATCAATTCCTTGACGGGTCTTAATCCAGCCAGCATCTGGGATTGCGTAGTGCATGGCTTGGCTTACTTTTTGCCACTGTACATCGTCGTCTTTGGTGCCGGAATCGCGTTTGAGATTTGGTTTGCTTCCGTGCGCGGCCATGAAGTTAACGAGGGATTTTTCGTTACCTCGATTTTGTTTACGCTAACTCTGCCGCCGACAATCCCGTTGTGGCTTGCTGGCCTAGGGATTGTTTTTGGTGTTGTGGTCGGCAAAGAAGTGTTTGGCGGAACCGGTAAGAACTTCTTGAACCCGGCGTTAACGGGTAGAGCGTTCCTATATTTTGCTTATCCCGTGTCGATGTCCGGGGATTCTATTTGGGTTGCTGTGGATGGCGTCACACAAGCCACGCCATTGGGTAATGCAGCCCTGGGTCTAGACTACGGAGTAGAGTGGATGACGGCTTTCATCGGGTCAATGCCAGGTTCGATCGGCGAGACATCCACGCTTGCCATATTGGTTGCGGCCGTAATTCTGTGCCTAACCAAAATCGCAAACTGGCGAGTAATGGCGGGCGTATTTCTAGGCATGGCGTTGACCGCAACGTTGCTCAATGCGATCCCTTCTACGAATTCGATGTTTACCATGAGCGCACAGTGGCATCTCGTTTTGGGTGGCTTTGCATTCGGTATGGTGTTCATGGCGACTGACCCTGTTTCGGCTGCGATGACGAACAAGGGGCGATGGTTCTATGGTGCGTTAATCGGGTTTATGTGTGTCCTGATACGTGTTGTGAACCCGGCCTTTCCAGAAGGCATGATGCTGGCCATTCTGTTCGGTAATTTGTTTGCGCCATTAATTGACCACTTTGTGGTGCAGTCTAATATTAAGCGGAGGTTGGCCCGTGGCTAATTTCGATAAAGACAGTTTGAGTAATACCTTCATTGTGGCGCTCGCGGTGTGTCTATTTTGCTCGATCATCGTTTCCGGTGTTGCGGTGGCGCTGAAGCCGATACAGCAGGCCAATAAAGAGCTTGATCAAAAACAGAACATTCTCCGCGCAGCTGGCATGCTGGCAGAAGGAAGTAGTGTTGCGAGCGATGGACGCACTGTGGACGAGATGTTTGCCGAATTCACCGTGCGTGTGGTTGATCTAGAGTCAGGAGATTTTTTGGATGATGTGGATGCAAGTTCACTAGATCCAATCAAGGTAGCGAAAGATCCCGGTCGCTCGATTGCATTGACAGCGGAGCAGGACATCGCGACGTTACGTCGCCGCGAGAACATTTCTTTGGTGTACATCAAAACAGTAGATGAACAACTCGACAAATTGGTCTTGCCCGTTCGTGGCTATGGCCTCTGGGGTACCTTGTTCGGTTATTTGGCGCTCGATGCTGATCTCAAGACAGTTTCGGGGTTGGGTTTTTACTCTCACAAAGAGACGCCAGGGCTAGGTGGAGAAGTGGACAATCCGAGTTGGAAAGAACTTTGGCCTGGTGTGCAGCTGTTTGATCGCGCGGGAGATCCCGGTGTTCGTATTGTGAAACGGCGTTCGACGGCGGGGAACGAAATGGCTGCGAGAGAAGTTGATGCCCTTTCTGGTGCCACCTTCACGACGCGAGGTGTGCAAAATTTAATTAACTTCTGGATTGGCGATCTTGGCTTTGGGCCAACGCTGCAGAAGCTAAAACTGGCGAATGGGTAGGCGCAACGATGTCGCAACAAAATGAAGTGCTTGTAGACCCGATTTTTAACAACAACCCGATTGCGTTGCAGGTGCTTGGTATCTGCTCCGCGTTGGCCGTCACGATAAGCATGTCACAGACCCTGGTGATGTGTGCGGCCGTGATATTCGTCACTACGCTCTCTAATTTGGCGGTGAGCCTGGTCAGAAACCGTATCCCAACCAACATTCGAATTATCGTTCAGATGACTATCATTGCCTCTTTAGTGATTGTGGTTGACCAGGTATTGCAGGCGGTCGCCTATGACATATCCAAAAGTCTGTCTGTCTTCGTCGGGTTGATCATTACGAACTGTATCGTTATGGGTCGTGCTGAAGCGTTCGCAATGCAAAATGGACCTTACCTCTCGGCGCTAGATGGATTCGGCAATGCGTTGGGTTATTCGTTGATCCTGATTGGCGTCGCAATCATCCGAGAGCCACTCGGTGCCGGCACACTGATGGGTTACGAAATACTGCCAACCGTTAGCAATGGTGGGTGGTACTACTCGAATGGCTTACTGCTTCTTTCCCCTAGTGCATTTTTCATCATTGGGTTCTTCATCTGGGCGATCAGAAGCTGGAAAAAGGATCAGGTAGAAGAACCGGAATATGAGATTGCCGATAATGTGCAGTACCGGGAGGCGATGTAAGCATGGAACACTTTCTCGGTATCTTCGTCAGAGCCGTCTTTATTGAGAATATGGCGCTGACCTTCTTCTTAGGCATGTGTACGTTTATCGCGATCTCAAAAAAGATTAGTACAGCGATTGGTCTTGGCATTGCGGTCGTGGTGGTGCTGGGTATCACGGTCCCCGTTAACAACCTCATCTTCAACCACCTACTCCGAGAAGGCGCGCTATCTTGGGCTGGGTTTCCCGACGTTGACCTTAGCTTTTTGGGCTATTTGTCCTACATCGGTGTGATTGCGGCAATGGTCCAGATTCTGGAGATGGTCTTGGATAGGTACGTGCCTGTGCTTTATAACGCACTTGGCGTATTTCTGCCGCTCATCACCGTTAATTGCGCTATTTTAGGCGCGTCTTTAATCATGATTGAACAAGACCAGACGTTTGCAGAGAGTGCCGTCTTCGGCCTTGGCGCTGGTGTTGGTTGGGCTTTGGCAATAACGGCTTTAGCGGGCGTTCGGGAAAAACTCAAATACAGTGATGTTCCAGAAGGGCTTCGCGGCTTGGGTATTACATTTATTTCAGTGGGGCTTTTAAGCCTTTGTTTTATGTCGTTCGGCGGCATAGACATTTAGCGGGTTTGGTTAGTTAGCATGTTAGATACAACTGTTCTTCTAGGTGTTGTGATGTTTACCGCGACTGTATTGTCGCTGGTGTTGATCATTTTGTTCGCTCGCGCGCAACTGGTGAACTCAGGTGACGTCACCATTGAAATTAACAACGATCCTGAGAAAACCATTCAAGTGCCAGCTGGAGACAAACTGCTCGGGACGCTTGCTGCCAAAGGTATTTTTCTAGCCAGTGCCTGCGGCGGTGGCGGCACTTGTGCGCAGTGTCGGTGCAGAGTCGTCGATGGTGGCGGTAGTATCCTGTCGACTGAGGAAGGTCACTTTACGCGCGGCGAAATCAGAGAGGACTGGCGCTTATCGTGCCAAGTTGCGGTAAAACAGGACCTCAAAATTGAAGTTCCAGAGGATGCAATTGGCGTCAAGCGTTGGGAATGCGAAGTCATTTCAAACCCCAATGTTGCGACCTTTATTAAGGAGCTGAATCTCAAGCTACCGGAGGGTGAGAACGTTGCGTTTAAAGCAGGCGGCTATGTCCAACTTGAGATTCCCCCCTACGAAATGGACTACAAAGAGATCGACGTGGAAGCGGAATACCAGGAAGACTGGGATCGTTTTGATGTCTGGAAGTATCATGCGAAGACAGATGACACGACGATTCGTGCTTATTCGATGGCAAATTACCCCGAAGAGAAGGGCATCCTAAAGTTCAACATCCGTGTGGCGAGTCCACCGCCGGGCATGGACGTGCCGCCGGGAGAGATGTCGTCCTACGCATTTAACCTGAAACCCGGCGACAAGCTTACTGTGTTCGGGCCTTACGGCGAGTTCTTTGTCAAAGACACGCCAGCCGAAAAAATCTGGATCGGTGGTGGTGCGGGTATGGCCCCACTGCGCTCGCAAATTTTCGATGAGATAAAGAGTAATCACTCCAATGTAAAGATGAGCTATTGGTATGGCGCGCGTTCATTAAGAGAGATGTTCTATGTCGAA
>JAQWQN010000165.1 GCA_029244465.1 Pseudomonadales bacterium | reverse complement strand
TTCTTGTTCTTGCATGCTTACTCTCGTTTTCTCAGTGCGTGCTCTTTTTCGATTACTGCATCCTACCGCATACCAATATCGAAACCTTCGCCGTTTGCATAACGACGGAGAATTCGACCACCCGTATTTTGAATATGCACTTCGTCAGCGCCATCGTAAATTCGTGCAAATCGCGCATGCCGATACATTCTTTCCAGCGGTGTATCTTCCGTCACGCCCAGCGCCCCATGGACTTGAATCGCACGATCGATCACATTGTGCAGCATCGATGCGCCGTAGACTTTGATCAGCCCAATCTCAATACGGGCTTCATCACCTTGATCTATTTTTTGCGCCGCGTGCAGTGTCAGCAAGCGGCTAGCCTGAATTTCCGCCGCAGATTCAAAGACAAACTTTTGTATTTGCTGGTGTTCAGCCAAGGCCTTGCCGAACGCAACGCGGTTGTTGGCTCGATCACACATCAAATCGAACGCCCTCTGCGCCTGTCCTAACCAACGCATGCAATGGAAGATCCGACCAGGCCCCAATCGATCTTGCGCGATTTTGAAACCATGACCCCGAGGTCCAAGTAGGTTTTCTTTTGGTACGCGTACATCGTCGTAAACAACCTCATAGTGGCCATCTGCTTGACCCATCACTTTGACATCTCGGAGGATGTTGTAGCCAGGCGTTTCAGTGGGAACCACGATCATTGAGAATGCAGCATGATCAGGTGTCTCATCGCCTTCGGTTCTGACCATCGCCGTGGTATAGGCCGCATTACCAGCGCCGGAGGTAAACCATTTCCGACCATTGATGACCCATTCATCGCCTTCTAGCACGGCTCGCGTTTGCAGTTGGGTCGGGTCAGAACTTGCCACCCCCGGCTCGGTCATACCGAAGCTTGGAAACACTTCACCGGCGACCAGCGGCGCAAGATATTTGTCGCGCCATTCTTCATTCGCATATCGATGTAGCATGATCGAATCTTGCAATGAGTGTGTGCCCAACGCGACCATTGCGATTTCGCTGCGGCCGACCACTTCATTGACAAAAACGTAGTCCATAAAAGGAAGGCCGCCACCACCGATTTCTTCTGGATGGCCTAATGCCCACAGCCCTTCAGCTTTGGCCTTGTCCATAAGGCCACGCATGATATCGCCACGACGTGAACCGACTTTGTCTTCGGTCAATTCTTTCTCGACCGGATAGACTTCCTGTTCAACAAAATTCAGTACTTTACTGCGCAGTGGAACAATATGTTCCGGTATGGATAGATTTAGCATAACTTCCCCGAGTCTCGTGATTCTGTTAGTTCCCTGATCTTGATTGTAGTATCGTTGCCGCATTAGAAGAAGGACACATCATGTCGGGTAAGGATCTAAAAAAAGCAGGGCTTAAAGTTACGTTACCTCGACTCAAAGTCCTCGAAGTCCTGGGACTGGCGGATCCTCACCACATGAGCGCTGAGGACGTTTATAAGAAGCTGCTCCAGTCTGATGAGACGATTGGGCTAGCGACGGTCTACCGCGTGCTCACGCAATTCGAAACCGCCGGCATGGTAGAGCGCCATAATTTCGATGATGGCCATTCGGTCTATGAGCTGGCTAACGAAACGCACCACGATCATATGGTTGACGTCGATACCGGTAAAGTCACCGAATTTATCAGCGAGCGCATCGAACTTCTCCAGCAGCAAATCGCTGATGAGCATGGTTATCAGCTCGTCGACCATGAGCTCGTCCTCTACGTGAGGAAAAAGCCGGAGTAGTTAAGGGCTCTAGTAGCCTCATCTGCTGCAACCTTCCTCCCCGCGCCTACCGCATCGATCACCCCTCAAATAAGAATCATTTGTATTTGCAGCGCTAAGCTGTCAAAGTGCCGTCATTTGACAGCCGACTAACATGACCGAGCGCCTTCGCGAATTACAACCAGGCACGACAGTACGGATCTTAGGGTTCACGTCATCAGATGAAGCAGGGGCTGCGCTTTATGTTGAGCAGGTCACGCGTCTGGGTCTGACGCCCGGTACAACCTTTCGCCTTGTGCGCCGTGCACCCCTTGGCGATCCCGTCGAAATCCGCCTACGCGGTTATTCTTTAGCACTACGTCCACATGAAGCGGACGCCCTCCAAGTGCAGGTCATCGAATGACCACGATCGCACTGGCTGGCAATCCGAACAGCGGCAAAACCACACTGTTCAACGCGCTCACTGGGACCTACCAAAAAGTGGGTAATTGGCCTGGCGTTACCGTCGAGAAGAAATCTGGCTATTTCTTAGATTCTGACAACACCCGGATCGAGGTTGTCGACCTACCGGGTACTTACGGACTCAGCCATTCTGGCGGCGGTATCGATGAGCACATAGCCAGGGACTATTTAAGCACCGGCGAGGTGGATCTGATCGTTAACGTTGTAGACGCCATGACGATTAACAGAGGACTTTATTTAACCAACGAGTTGTTGCGCTCTGATATTGCCATCGTGCTGGTCATCAACATGATGGATGTGGCGACTGCGCAAGGTATCGAGATCGATTTCGACGCCTTATCCGCGAAGCTTGATTGCGCCGTCATTCCAATTACAGCAAGTAAACGCAAAGGTATTGAGGATGTCCGTAACGCCATCGCTACGGCATCACCCGGCCAGGCACTGTTACTTGAAGGCTCTGAAGTCGACGTATTTGACGCGATTGACAAAGCAACGCAAACAATCGTCACTGCAACCCGCACGCAACCTACCAGCACAGAACGCATCGATGACGTAATCCTTAATCCGTGGCTCGCATTCCCGATTTTCTTGGCCGTCATGTACCTCATGTTCTTATTTTCGATTAACGTGGGATCTGCATTCATTGACTTCTTTGATCTGCTCGGTAGCGCCCTGTTCATCGAGATTCCCAGAATGGGATTACAAGCCATCGGCACACCCGACTGGCTAACAATTTTTATTGCCGACGGTGTCGGTGGTGGCGTACAACTGGTCAGTACGTTTATTCCTGTTATCGGCACACTGTTTCTCGCCCTCTCGATTATAGAGGACTCAGGCTACATGGCCCGCGTTGCGTTTATCGTCGACCGTTTACTACGAAGCATTGGTTTACCCGGCAAAGCGTTTGTACCACTCATCGTTGGATTTGGGTGCAATGTTCCCTCCGTCATGGCGACACGTGCATTAGAAACTCAGCCCGACCGGATCCTAACGACCCTAATGGCACCCTATATGAGCTGCGGTGCACGCTTAACTGTGTACGCGCTATTTGCCGCCGCATTCTTTCCAACCAACGGCCAGAACGTCGTTTTTGCCCTGTATTTATTTGGTATTGCTGTCGCGATTTTCTCTGCCTACGCAGTCCGCAAACACTTGCTTCCAGCGACAACCAGCCACTTCATATTGGAACTGCCACCGTATCACCTGCCCATATTGCGCAACATCCTCATACAAACTTGGCAACGTCTAAAAGGGTTTGTCCTCAGAGCCGGCAAAGCAATCGTCATCGTCGTCATCATCCTGAATGTTGCCAACTCCATCGGCACCGATGGCTCAGTCGGCAACGAAAACACCGAAAAATCAGTCTTGAGTGAGATTGGGAAATCAATCACACCGCTTTTCTCACCGATGGGCATTGAAGAGGATAACTGGCCAGCGACCGTTGGCATTTTTACCGGAATATTTGCTAAAGAAGTCGTGGTTGGCACGTTAGATGCGCTGTACGCGAGCACAGACGCGGGCAGCACTTCGATTGCCGAATTAATCGAAGGCGCCTTCGCCAGCGTGCCCGCCAATCTCCTAGATCTCACTAACCAACTCACCGACCCACTTGGTCTAAATTTAGGCGATTTAGACGATCTGGAAGCGCAAGCCAAAGGACAACAAGTTGAAATCTCAACCATGATCGCGATGCAAACTCTGTTCACCGGTGCGGTCGGCGCATTCGCCTATCTAGTCTTTCTCCTACTGTACATGCCGTGTGTCGCCACAATCGGCGTCATCTACAAAGAGGTCGGTAGTTATTGGGCTGTGTTCTCCGTTGTTTGGTCCTTCATGATCGCCTACGCCTGCGCGGTGACGATCTATCAGCTCAGCCTCATAACCACGTCGCCAATGACCAGTACTCTGTGGATAGTGTCTGTCATCACCGCGACCTATCTCATGTTTCGCCTGCTCGTCATTTGGGGACGGCGGCGAGAGCCCAATTTGATAAAAATCAAAAATATTTAGCAAATCTAAACGATAAGTATTCGCATTTATATTTAGATAGCTATAAACTACGCCTAAATTGAAATTAGGTGTTGGTATGAACAATAAATATTTCCGGCCGTTAACGATGTTAATCGCTTGCATCACGCTCACTACTTCCGCACGCGCAGCTGAAATTGACCTGCAGGCACTGTACGACCTCGTGCAAGCGCAGGGTGAAGAAATCGCACAGCTAAAGGACCAACTCACCGGTACACAAAGAGATTTAGCCGGCACAGCATCTGACGTCAAAATCGCGGAACAACGCCTGGAAAGCACGGTTGCCTTTGTCGAAGATCAGAGTGCTGGCAGCACCAGCGGCAGTTGGTGGGACCGAACCAGCTTGGGGGGCTACGGAGAAGTTCACTACAACGATATTGATGCAGAGGACGATAGCCGTAGCAAGAAAGAAACCGACATTCACCGTTACGTTCTGTTTGTAAACCATGAATTTAACGATCGAGTTCGCTTTTACTCGGAGTTCGAGGTCGAACACGGTTTGGTAAAAGACACCGCCGATGGGAGCAACGGCGGTGAGATCGAAATTGAACAAGCCTACATCGAAATGGACCTTAACCAGAATCACCAAGCCAAAGCAGGGCTTTTTTTAGTACCAGTTGGCATTCTGAACGAAACGCACGAACCCCCCACATTTTACGGAGTTGAACGCAACTCGATAGAAAACATTATCTTACCGGCCACCTGGTGGGAGAACGGCGCCGCGATCAGCGGCCAGTATAGCAACGGCTTATCCTGGGACTTCGCCATCCACTCTGGACTCGAAGTTCCCTCGGCCGGCGGCAGTACGTACCGGATTCGCAGCGGTCGGCAAAAATCGTCCAATGCCGCTGCAGAAGATTTAGCCTACACCGGACGTGTACAGTTCAGTGGCATACCTGGTTTGCAGCTCGCTGCGTCCTACCAACATCAATCAGACCTCAGTCAAATGAGCGGTGACGGATTGGACGAAGCCAACCTGCTCTCCGCACATGCGATCTATAACAACGGCGGTTTCCAATTCCGCGCGCTTTGGGCCGAGTGGGACATAGACGGTTCCCTCGTCAAAGCTGCTGGGGCAGACGACCAATCCGGATGGTACCTTGAACCGTCCTATCGCTTTGAAACACCTCACATAGACCTATTTCAGGACATGGGCATCTATACGAGATTCGAGAATGTTGAGGGCTTTCGCGCTCAAGACCAATTTGAACAGTGGGAGGTCGGTATGAATTTTTGGCCGACTGATAATGTTGTTTTCAAAATCGATTACCGTGACCGTGACCACGACCTTACGGGCGCCTCGGGCAGAGACTTTAAGGCCATCGATTTAGGCGTTGGATTCCAATTTTAGGTCTTTTAATTTACAAATTGTCTGGCACAATAGGCATATGCAAATGAGAATGATTTTCGGCATCATTTCGGTCTTTATCTACAGCCACATCTGGGCTGGGGATGCGACTCATGTTGTCTATCAATCACCAGACCAGTACGTGAGCGAAACGTTTACCGACGTGATGCCGGCCTCAAGCACCTTGTGGCCGGATGCAACATTGCGCCAAGACCTGACTGCCGTGCTTGGACACAAGCCCAGTTTGCGCTTTAAGTACTGGGGCGCCGGCGACAAAACCGTCTGGATTCTTGATGAAATTGGCAAAGATCGCCCGATAACAGCCGGTATTGTGATTAACCAAAACCAGATTGAAGATGTTCGAGTATTGGTTTTCAGAGAGAGTCGAGGCTGGGAGATCAAACATGATTTCTTCACACGGCAATTTTCAAACCTTTTTCTCGATGGAGATCATGACCTTAGTGGCCAGATCGACAATATCACCGGCGCCACTCTTTCTGTAAAGGCAATGACGCGCATGGCACAAGCAGCGCTCCTGCTGCATGAACACGCCCAACAAGAAGCCTACGGTCTCGCCCACGCGCGGTAGGCGCAATCGCACCTTCCACAAAGTCACCGGACTTTGTCTGACGCTGCCCGTTCTACTACTTGTTCTCACGGGTATTCCCCTAGAACTATCCAGCCAGCTCAAACTCGGCTCCACCGGTGTGCCTTTTATCTGGGTCCACAAAGCGTATGGCATCGAGTTACCGGAGCAGGCTTTCGTTCAAGATGGCGTTATCGAACTGGATGGTTTGTTCCTGGTTGGCGACAATATGCGGAGCGTCGCCTTCCATGGGCAATTTTTAGCCGCTTCTGCGCAACCGAACTTCACGATGATTCTGACCGATAAAGAGTGGCTCCTTGTCGCTCAAGACCCCAGCATCACCGTTGACCGCGGTGACTACCCTGCACCAATCACCGACGCGAGCTTTGGCGCCGGGATACCTATGATTGCAACCGAACACGGGCCTCTTAACTCGACCGACTACGGAGCTTCATGGCACCCCGCCTCGGCGACGTTAGATGCCTGGCCGGCACCTAGCTCATTTCAACCGGACAGGAATACCCAGGCAGCATACGGCGCTGCACTTGTTAACTGGGAACGCTGGCTGCAAGATTTGCACAGTGGGCGTTTTTTCGGAGAAGTGGGCACGTGGGTCATGACCGCCGCCGGTGCGGCTTTTTTGCTCCTCGCCATATCGGGACTCTTGCTGTGGGTTCGATCGCTCCAGCGTTAACTGCCGGCCCCGATGGGCTGCGGGTCACCGTTCGACTTTTTAGCACGTCGACCGGGAACTCTTTGCCAACAAAGACGCCAAAACCGACTCAACCACAGAGGCATTTGCTCGAGTTGGCTAGAATTTGCTTAGGCCCGGCTAACCATCATGGTCATCGGTTAGCTCACGATATTGCCGCATGTGTCGCAGCGCGCTCAGTTCATCGCCATTGAGCTCGTAGATCCGGGCAAGATTATAGTGCGCGTCAGGGATCGCCGGGGCCTTTTCGTAATAGTCTGAAGCTTTCTCTATCTCGTCAAGCTCATCAAATACAGTACCCAAGTTATAGTAGGCAAGTTCGTGTCCAGGCCTCGCCGTCAACGCAAGCTCATAGTGGCGCTTTGCGTGCTTGAGGTTACCGTTCAATTGATAGAGACGGCCCAGGTTTACATGCGCGTCCGCATTCTTTGGATCGATGCGGATCGCTTCTTTGTAGGCGTTCGGCGCGTTATCTGGCTCGACGTCTTCGAGGTCGAGACCTAGGTTATACCACTCGTCACTGTTGAGTTCCGAACCACGAGCGGGCCCGGGTAGATGTTGCTCGGAAAGGTCTGCCACGTTGTCCGCAATTTCCTGGAAAGCAAAATCCAAAGCTGCCTGACCGGTTTCGACTTCCCAAACATGTTGTTCGTCGCGCACCACGACGTTCGGTCCGTTGGCGTAGATGCGAACTGAACTGAGAGATTCACGTTGCGACATCTCTTCTTTCAACTTCACAAGCGCACGGTATGCCTTGCGGGTGCTAACTTTGGCATCGAGCAATCCTTTTGCGGTTCGCAGTAGAACCACATCTTGGAAAGAGAACCGAAATTCATCATGCTCGCCACGACCAGGCTGAATCAAATTACGACGAACGTAATGTCTAACCTGGTCTGTGTTGATACCTATAAGTTCAGCTACTTCTTTCGTACTGTAGCCACTCATCTAGATCCGAGAAACCTTAGTGTTATTTCGTCTTACGCCCGACAACAGATTGTGCCTTGGTTACACCAGCCTGGCTACCAGCGCGTGCCGCTGTTTTGCGTTTCGAACCAGAAGTGGCCGTTTTTTGCGTAGCAATTGCTCAATGCTTTGAGAGCTGCCAGCAAGTCATCGATTTTGGCCTAAGGTTGATTAACGCCCTGAAAATTACACATTGCCAATCCTTTTGCTCGCAGCAAACCTATGCTGACAGACACTCGTGATGAAGCTCTCTACAAGATCACGGGGCTTGTTATCGCTAGAGAAAACTGCTTCAGATACTGAATTAACGCCTATGTCGCGGTAGAGTCTCGACCGGAGTCATCAAGCAATCGTGCACAGGCACGGTATCGGAGGGAGAAATCATTGAAGCTTTTAATCGCGAACCGAGGCGAGATTGCGATCCGGATAAACCGTTCTGCCCGGGACCTTGGGTTAGAAACCGTTAGCGTATTTGCGGAGGACGAATCGAACTCTCTGCACACGCAGGTTAGCAACGAAACCTATCCCCTTAAGGGCAGCGGCCCTAGTGCCTATCTCGACATCCCGGGCATCGTTGCTGCCGCCCTAAACACAGGGTGCTCAGCCGTGCACCCGGGTTACGGTTTTCTCTCCGAAAACGCAAATTTTGCAACCAAGTTAGACGCAGCTGGTATCCAATTTATCGGTCCTTCGGCAGAAACCCTTGCTCTTTTTGGCGACAAATCACGGGCGCGTGCGCAAGCGGCTGCCACAGACGTACCCGTACTCGCAGGCACCACGGGGCCATCAACGGTTGCGGAAATTGAAGCTTTCTTTGCCGACCTAGCACCTGGATCGCGCATAATCATCAAAGCCCTCAGCGGCGGTGGTGGTCGCGGCATGCGAGTCGTAAACGCCATGGGCGAGATCGCCGAAGCCTATGCCCGTTGCCAAAGTGAAGCCCTGGCCGCATTCGACAATGATGGCGTCTATTGCGAAGAGTTTATGCCAAACCCACGACATATCGAGGTTCAAATTGTCGGTGACGGCGAACGCATCATTAACCTCGGCGAGCGCGACTGTAGCCTGCAACGTCGGCACCAAAAAATTCTCGAGTTTGCACCAGCGCCGAATCTATCGAATGAGATACGCAGGAAGATTATCACCGCAGCCGAACGCCTAGCGGCAAGCGTCGACTATCAAAGTCTCGGGACATTCGAATTTTTGTTAAATGGCAAGGACCCAGGGCAGTATGCCTTCATTGAAGCAAATCCCAGGCTACAAGTGGAACATACGGTCACCGAAGAAGTGACACAGACCGATCTCGTTGCTATGCAACTTCAGATCGCTCAAGGCATTACCCTGGCAGATCAAGGAATTACTCGTTCAATCACACCACAGGGGCTCGCCGTGCAAGCACGCGTTAATCTGGAAACGATTAACGAAGCAGGCGACGTCATACCATCGGGAGGGCAGTTGCAACACTTTGACATTCCCGGCGGCCCTGGCATACGGGTCGACACTTTCGGCTACACGGGCTATACGACCAGCCCTAGATATGACTCACTGCTTGCTAAGGTAGTCGTCAGCTCGCGAGTGGGCGACCTGGCCGCATTAAACAGAAAAGCAAAGAGAGCTCTGGCGGAGTTTCGAATCACTGGCGCCGACACCAACATCGGCTTTCTTCAAGCACTGCTATCTCACGAAGACATAGCATTGGGAAACGTCGCAACAACTTTTATCGAAGAGAATGTTGAAGAACTTGTTAGACACAGCAGAATATCTAATCACTTTGCGACAGGGGAGAGCGAGACACATATCGCAGGCGCGCAGATCGATGCGAACAACCCCCTCGCAGTCCTCGACTTTGGCCAGGCACAAATCACGCCGAGCGCGAAAGTCGAAGATACAGTCGACACCCCAGAAGGCACGGTCCCTATCACCTCACCATTACAGGGTACCATCGTCAGCATAGAAACTGGCGTCGGTGACGAAGTCCAAGCTGGTCAGATCCTGGCAATCATGGAATCCATGAAAATGGAACATGAGATTAGAGCCGTTGTCGGCGGCAAGGTTCTCAGCGTCAATGTCGCAGCAGCGGACGCGATCTGGGAAGGGCATACGCTCATATTGCTGGAAGAAGGCGACGTCTCGGTAACGCAGAGCATCGAACAAGCAAAAATCGACCTCGACTATATCCGCCCAGATTTGCAAGAGTCATACGATCGACATGCCAAGACCCTCGACCAAAACCGACCGGCTGCTGTCTCGAAAAGACATGGCAAAGGACTGCGTACCGCGAGAGAAAACATCCTTGATCTTTGCGATGACAACACGTTTGTCGAGTACGGCTCTCTTGTCATCGCCGCGCAACGACGACGCCACTCGATTGAACACCTCATGGACATGAGTCCAGCAGACGGCATGGTTGTTGGGGTTGGCGCCATCAACCGCCAAGACTTTGCCGACCCCGACAATCGCTGCGTGGTCATGTCTTACGACTACACGGTACTCGCCGGGACCCAGGGCGCACAAAACCACCGCAAAACCGATCGTATGATAGACATCGCCAGCAACGGTAAAATGCCCATGGTCATCTTTGCGGAAGGGGGTGGCGGCCGACCTGGTGATACAGATGGTTTAGGCATGGGTTCTCGGACCTTTGCCCGTTTCGCAACTCTGTCCGGGCTGGTCCCGATGGTGGGCATCACAACTGGGCGCTGTTTTGCCGGTAACGCCTCGCTGCTTGGCTGCTGCGACGTCATCATCGCGACCAAGGGATCAAATATCGGCATGGGCGGCCCCGCGATGATCGAAGGTGGCGGCCTCGGCATCTTCGCGCCCGAAGACATCGGGCCCACTTCCGTACAGGTCGCAAGTGGGGTCATCGATCTTCTCGTGGAAGATGAACAAGAAGCCGTCGCAATCGCGCAAAAGTACCTATCATATTTCCAGGGCGCAACAACGGCATATGAAACGCACGATCAACGCGAGATGCGCCAGATCGTGCCAGAAAACCGATTGCGCGTTTACGCCATTAGAGACGTCATCGAGACCATCGCCGACGTCGATTCAGTACTCGAGATCAGGCCGGAATTTGGGCATGGCATGATCACTTCACTCGTGCGCATCGAAGGCAAACCCGTTGGCGTCATCGCTAACAACCCTCACCATCTCGGCGGTGCTATCGACTCAAACGCAGCTGATAAAGGTGCCAGGTTCATGCAGTTGTGTGATGCATTTGATATTCCACTTCTCTACCTATGCGATACGCCCGGGATCATGGTTGGCCCTGAAATCGAGCACACCGCATTGGTCCGGCACTCGAGTCGAATGTTCATCGTCGGCGCGAATCTAACGGTACCGTTTTTTACCATTGTCATTCGCAAGGCCTACGGCTTGGGCGCTATCGCGATGGCAGGCGGGAGTTACAAAACACCCTTTTTCACAGTCTCCTGGCCGACGGGGGAGTTTGGTGGCATGGGCCTTGAAGGCTCAGTTAAGCTAGGTTACCGAAAGGAACTAGCAGCGATCGAAGATGCAGATGAGCGACTAGAGAAATACGAAGAAATGGTGGCGCGGGCCTACGATGTCGGCAAAGCCGTAAATAATGCCAATCTCTTTAGTATTGACGACACAATCGACCCGGCCGATTCCCGCTGGTGGGTAGCGAGCCTCTTAAGCTCGGTGCGAACACAGCCACGCTCTGGCAAAAAGCGGCCTTGTGTCGATGCCTGGTAGGGGGCGTTAAGTTAACACAAGTACCCAGTCGAATAGGTCGAGTAATCCAGATTGTCTCGCCAGAGACGATGCGCTGAACTCTCCGTGTCTCCGGCGCCACCGGCGGGCTCTGGTGACCGTCACTTTTCCGTGCGCAAGTAGCCTATCCGGCAGATTACAGCAGGAACATTGACTTTGGATGTCGCATAGGCGTTAGCACGATCGGAAAATCGCTCACGAACCCGGTCCGACGGCACGTTGCCCGAGCGGGCTAGCTTGGCGGAGGCCTTAGCGGAAATCTCACGTTAGCCACTCACCTCACGCTCCAGGTCACTCTATACTTTTTTCTTGCGCCGCTCAGCTTTTAGAGAGTCTTTGAGATGCAGCAATTGTTCCTTCGTCACGCTCTGAAACTCAGGAATCAGACAGCGAACGCCGGGCCGCATTGCGCCACCCCAGTCTTCTAATGGGCGCAAAGAATCATGCTTACACAGCCTAGTGCTGCGCGTCTCGAGCATAACGGGATTGCCGCGACGCATACCCGGACAACGATGTTTGAATTGCACGATATAATATTCGTCGCGAGAGACTTGGACAGCAACGTGGCGTTCGTCCAGTACTTCGGTACGCCGAATACTGTTCCGATGAATGCATCGCTGCGACACGACATAGTCCTCTAGATCAGGGTCTCGGTTCAGGATCTCATCCACTGTAAGTATTGCCTGGTCCGTCGCGGTTTTTTCAACCGCAGCATCTGCATAGACCAACGTCCCGTTGAAAATTAAGTTCGCAATTGAAAAAACAACAATTAGTATCGCGGGCCATAAATTCATAATTTACCTAACTCACTTTTGATCATCGCAACCTGTTCGGGTGCTGCTGGCTCAAATCCTCCCCAACGACAACTAACGGCGAAAGGAGCGTCATAGAATCGATCACGCGCCTCAAATCGGCTGTTTTTACAGACTCTCGCCCCCCATGGCTCCAATTTCAAAACCATGTCATCGTTCAAGCCTGCGCATTTGTGCAACAAGCGATTGATCCAATGACGGTTGTGGGAGCCATGCACAACCACCAGCTCTTCGCTAACGATTGCTATGGATCGTATTGCGCGCGTTGCTACACACTGCAACGTCTCAGGCGTCTCTTCAGTCAGGGGCTTATCAAATATAATGGCAGCCGCAGATGGCGTCGTTTCAGACCATACCGCGCTTGCTGCAATTAACGCCAGAGCGCTAGCCGTTCTCGAAATTGTCTTCACAGGGCGCCTCGTGACCGTTACAAAAAAGAGTTTCTGCCTCTCTTTGGACAATGTATAGGCCAACTGGTCGGTTTTTTCTATGCTCACGCGTGTGCCTTATTTGTTTCGTTGGCGTATGTTAGACCGACTACTTACGCAAAGAGGGGGTAAGCCATGCACGTAGGCTCAGCAGCGATATTTCAGAACACAGGCAAACACACCACGGACGCTGACGTCTATCAACAAGAGGTGCGATTGGCAGAGATGGTCGAACCACTTGGTTTCGACTCCGTTTGGACGGTCGAGCATCACTTTACTGACTATACGATGTGTCCTGATCCCCTCCAATTTCTCACCTATATGGCCGGGAAAACCAAGGACATAAAACTGGGGACCATGGTCGTCGTCCTGCCTTGGCATGATCCACTCAGAGTCGCGGAACAGGTATCCGTGCTCGACAACTTGTCCAACGGCCGCCTGATTCTCGGGCTCGGGAGAGGTGCCGGCCGAGTTGAATTCGACGGTTTCCGGCAAGACATGCAGGACTCCAGACCCAGATTTGTTGAAAGTGCTGAAATGGTGCTTGATGGCTTGGAAACAGGCTATTGCGAGTACCAAGGCGAACATATCCGTCAACCTCGAGTCGATATTCGACCTGCACCACTGGCGACGTTCAAGGGACGCACCTATGCCGCTGCAGTCTCCCCGGAATCCGTCGAGATCATGGCTCGATTGGGTCTCGGGTTATTAGTCATCCCACAAAAACCTTGGGATGACGTTGAGTCCGAAATCGAGTCTTATCGCAAAGCGTATCGCGATATCCGCTCAGAAGATCCGCCCGCCCCCGTTATGGCTGGCTGGGTTATGTGCGACCCGGATCTTGCCCGCGCACGTGAACAAGCGGTCAAATACATCGGAGGTTATTGGCAAACCGTCCTGGATCACTACCGGTTCCACGAAGATCACTTGAAAGGACAGAAAGGGTACGAGTATTACGGCCGGTTTGCCGAGAGCATTCAATCTCAGGGAGTCGAAAGCGCTGTGGAATTCTTTTTGAACTTACAAGTTTGGGGGGATCCTGATCAATGCTGCGACACGATCGTCTCGAATGCCGAGCGTATTGGTGCAGAAGCCTTCGTGGGCGTGTTCTCGTATGCAGGCATGCCTTACGACGAAGCCGAAAGAAACATGAAGTGTTTCGCATCTGAAGTAATGCCTCGTTTGAAGGACATACCGACAACGAATAGAACTCGTTGGGCCGCCTAAACTCAAACACCAGCTGTGCCGTTTCAGGGCAAAGCATTGTCGATGGCACGCAGGGCGTTGACGCAGTCAGCGTCCACTTTGTTGGCAAAGAGTTCATCGCCCCGGGTCTTACCCCGATTGATTGCATAGACCGGGATGCCCAGTTCTACCGCCTTACGGACAAACCTAAAGCTTGAAAAAACCATAAGAGAACTACCCACCACAAGGAGCACTGAGCTTGCAGCTACCCACCGGTAGGCAAGCTCGACCCGATCTTTCGGCACGCCATCGCCATAAAACACTACGTTGGGTTTAAGCGTCCCTGTACAGAAAGTGCACTGCGGGACGGTGTAAGAGGTGAACGCCTCACTTTCAAGATCGGCATCCCCATCAGGCGCCATGATCGCTTTATGGCCCATTTGCGTTATCTGTGGGTTTTTGACCTCCAGCCATGGCTGAAGTTCTTCGCGTGCGGTGACGCGCTTGCAACCAAGGCATAAGACCTCATCCAGTCGACCATGCAGATCTATCACGCGCCGACTACCCGCCGCTTGATGGAGGCGATCGACATTCTGCGTGATGATGCCGGTCACCCAGCCCTGTGCTTCCCACGCGGCAAGATAATCATGTGCCCGATTGGGACGGGCTTGACAAAACTCTGGGTAGCCAACCTGCGACCGTGCCCAGTAACGTTGGCGCCAACTTAGGTGCTCAACAAAGTCTCTGTGCTGCACCGGGGGACGCCGTTTCCATTCACCGTACTCGTCACGATAGTCCCCGATACCTGAAGACGTGCTGCAACCCGCACCAGTCAAGACGAGTAGTCTGTCGTGAGAGGCCAGCGCCTCTGTTAACGCCTCAATCACACTATTTTATTATCAAAGTATACAAATTCACAATTCAAACCCACAATCTACAGGATACATTCACAGGGGAAAGAAATGATCCAGCTATATGGACTGAAAATGAGCAACTACTACAGTCTTGTAAAGGCGTTGCTCATCGAAAAAGGCGTCGACTTCGAAGAAGTTAAAGCACCACCAACACAAGAGGACGACAATCTCGCGCGCACACCAATGGGCAAGATGCCTTCCATTGGCGTTGATGGCCAGTACATGTCCGAATCCCTCGCGATCGCGGGGTATCTGGACCGGCTGCAACCAGAACCTGCACTCTTACCAAACGATCCGTTTGCAGCAGGGAAAGTGATCGAAC
>JAQWQN010000151.1 GCA_029244465.1 Pseudomonadales bacterium | reverse complement strand
AAAATATCAAGATCGTATTCTCGACCGAAACGCTCTTCATCCCAGCGCATGGAACGCTTCAAGACATCCATCGCGTACGCACATTGGCCAATATTGTGCGCTTCAGAAAAGATCTTCAAAACGACGCAACGCCCGGTCATCGTCGTAAACGTGTCCTCGATCATTTCTAAGTTGCCTGCAACCAATGCAAACAGGTAGCTTGGTTTAGGGAATGGGTCTTGCCAAGTTACAGCCAACCGGCCGTCTGTCTGACTCTCCGAGCTGACAAGATTACCGTTCGATAACAGAGTTGGGTAACGGTCGCTGTCTGCGATAATGGTCGTCGTGAAGCATGCCAACACATCGGGTCGATCCTGGTAGTACGTGATTTTGCGAAATCCTTGCGCCTCACACTGAGTGCAATACATTTGGCTCGATTTATAGAGACCCTCGAGCGCCGTATTGTCCTCAGGCTTTATGACCGTCACAATTTCGACGTCGTGTTCTCGATCGAGCGCAGGGATCCTCAGGGTTTCAGCATCAACCGAATATTCATTGCCAGACAAGGCTCGTCCGTCAACCTTGACACTCGTCAATTCGAGTTCTTGACCGTCCAGCAGCAGTTCGGAAGCGTCATCCTTGCACCGTCTGACGTGCAACCTGGAGTGAACTTCTGTTTTACCGTCTTTGATGTCAAACCTAAGTTCAACAGTTTCGGTGGTGTAGTCGGGTGATTGATAATCTACCAATCGAATTTCATTCGGGCTGGCTCGCTCGCTTGTTGAGTCTACTGGCACAATTCCTCTCGATTAAAATAAAGACTTTTGCAAAGGTTCTTCTAACACCACGGGGGCACTGACCTCAAGTTGTATGTCACCACGTGAGAGACTTTGCATCGACATCACGCCCCGGCTCAGCAACAAGTAGCCGCCAATGACACCTTGCAGATTATCGGCAACAACCCCCTCTTTGGCATCAACTCGCAGCTGTTTCGCTGGCGAATAGTTTTGTATCGGGAAGGACAGGTGGGTCTCTAACGGGTCAATCTCCCACAACGCGCACTCGACCTCCGTGGCACTAATCTGGTCAGACCGAAATCGCACCAAATCCGGGGTTCGCTGCCTTAAATCCGTGGCCAGTTCAGTGAGTGAAAAATCTCCTCGCTGACCAGTAACCAATTTCCGCCAATCCGTTCGATCTGTTATCCACTGCGAAAGGTGCCTCTCAACTACCCCCGCCAATCGTCGGGTGGGGACTGTCATCAAACGTAACGCCTTATGAGCACCCTGGGCTGCCCAGCGATCCCATTCTCTGCCAGCGCGCGTAATACCCACCTTCGGGACGTGCGCAAGTGCAAGGTAGACAACATGGGGTTGCATACAAAATGAATCCCCCCACTCAGGCTCTCGACAAGTGCCTTTGTGATGGTGACATCGATTAGGACTCATGACGCATAAATCACAGCGGGCGAGAGACCGAAAGCAGTCAACGCAATAGTCCCACCCTGCATTGATCATAGAGACACCACAATGTGCGCATGCAGCGCTCCCAACATATCGAAAGGTCAGACCCTCCCCACCCTCGAGCGGAATCGTCTGTTCGGCAAGGTTAACCGCATAATTGACGGAAATTTTCGCATCATTTAAGGCCTCAATTTGCGTCGTAAATCCTTGGATCATTCCTTTCATTAGAATAGTGTAAAATAGCCGCCACCTTCACGGTAGCGAGTTCCGACAGCCGCACCCAGACATCACTATCGATCTGTAGGTCGAGGTCGAGGTCGAGAAAAGACGAATAGAGGACGGGCATGCAAGCAGTAGACAAAGAAGTATTGGGGCAAATCAAAACCTGGTTGCGCGCGGGCGAATCGTGTTGGTTGGCGACCGTTGTGCAAACCTGGGGGTCATCACCCCGGCCTGAGGGCTCTCTGCTCACGTGCAACAAAGCCGGTAAAATCGTCGGTTCACTCTCGGGCGGATGCGTTGAAGACGATCTTCTGGAAAAGCTCACCACCGGACAGCTCGCCGCAACAGGACCGCAGTTCTTTCAATACGGCATCACCGCTGAAGAAACCGAAAAACTGGGTTTACCTTGTGGCGGACATCTATACATCGTTGTTGAGCCCCTTCACCCTACGACCGAGACTATTGACCACTTCGAACAACTCAACGCAGCCCTCGACCAACGTCGGTGTGCTGAGCGGGTCGTTAATCTGAAGAAAGACAAAACCACCATTAACGATACCGATCGCTACTCGCCACTGTCCTGGGATGACCAAAAGCAAACACTTCGCCACACCTACGGACCCCGCTACCAGCTCTTTGTCATTGGTGCAGGTATGGTTTCTCGCTATCTTGCCAACATGGCTGACATGCTCGACTACGAAGTGACTATTTGCGATCCGCGCGAAGATCTTTTGGCAGATTTCGACGTGCCCGGTGTACGAAAAATCGCTGACATGCCGGACGATGCCGTCAAAAAGTACGCCAAAGACCAAGCAACCGCGATCGTCGCCCTCACGCACGACCCCCGTATAGACGACATGGGACTGATGGAGGCACTGACGACAGACGCCTTCTACATCGGGGCAATGGGCAGCACCCGAACCTCCGCAAGTCGTCGAGAACGATTGAAAGCTCTCGATCTCACAGATGCAGACATCAACAAATTGCACGCACCTATCGGACTCCCTATTGGCTCCAAAACACCGCCGGAAATCGCGATAGCGATTCTCGCCGAAATTACGGCCGTCAGAAAGCACGTTGCACCCGCCGCACAAACGCAGCTTGCTGCGCTTAGTGCTGGCTAAACGATCAGCACGCCCATGATCGGAACTGTGATTCTCGCAGCTGGCGCTGCCCGGCGGTTCGGCGCTGACAAACGGCTGCAACCCTTCGGTTCAAGCACCGTCGCTGTGACCACAATATCCAAATACTGTGAGGTCTTTGATGCGGTGCGATTAGTCGTCCGCTCGCAAGACGATCCGATTCTCGCGCTTACTCAAAACCTCCAGGTTGACGTTGTTGTTGCGGAGCAGGCAGAACTGGGCATGGGTCATTCGATATCCGCTGGGTTTCATAACCTAAATTGGCGCTATGCCTACGTGGCTTTGGCGGATATGCCGCTTATACGGACGGACACGTTAAGGACCTTAAAGGCGAGCGCAGCAGAACAAATATCGAGGATTATCAGACCGTGTAACCGCCAGGGAGACTGCGGACATCCTATTGGGTTTCCAGCCCGCTTCTTCACTGAACTGGAAGGCTGCAGCGGCGATCAAGGTGCTAGGCAATTACTAACAGCGCACTCAGATTGGGTCGATGTGTGCTCGGTCGAGGATGACGGTCTGTACACCGATATCGACACACCGACAGCCTTAGCGGCGGCTGTCTCAGCCGCTAAAGCGTTTGCCCACCCAACCGACTAGCCCAATCAAGTTTACTGCGGCAACTCTCGTAGAAGCTGTGCCCGTCAGGGTATAAGAGCCGCAACGGGGCGGAATACTTATTGATTCTGACCTCGTCGCCCACACCCAGAGCCATGTTCACCTGAGAGTCACATGTCACTTCCGCCTGATCTCTGACATGCGTGATCTTTACCTGTATCGACGCATCACCGCGAATCACCAAGGGCCGGGAAGTTAAGGTATGAGGGAACATTGGAACGATCACTATGGCATCCAGGTTCGGATGCATTATCGGCCCACCTGCCGAGAGCGAGTAAGCCGTTGAGCCAGTAGGACTGGCGACGATTAGACCATCGGAACGCTGATTGTAGACATATTCATCATCCACCCACAGTTCAAACTCCATCATGCGAGCCATGTTTCCTGGATGCACGACCACATCATTTAGCGCGTTGGAAGTCTCCTTACGAAACCCTTCGTGCCAAACCTCGGCAGAGAGAAGAAAATGATCTTCAATTGTGTGCTGTCCCGCCCAGATCTTATCGAATTCGGTCTTCAGGGCATCTGGCGACACTGCAGCAAGGAAACCCAGCCCACCACGATTGATGCCAACGACCGGTGTCATAGAACTCGCAACCTCGCGCGACACACCCAAAAGACTGCCGTCGCCACCGATCACGACCACCAGATCACATAAATTACCCAGGGACGCTCTCGCTGCATGACGTTCGCTTACGTTGTCGCCTACAAGTACTGCTGTATCTTCCTCCAGTATTATATTCCGACCCTGCTGGGTAACCAGGTCAATCACGGCCCCCACGGTTTCTTCAGCACCATCGATGCCTCGCCGAGCAACCAAGCCAATTGTGTCAAAAGCCTCTGTCATTTTTTGCCCATTTAGCCCAAGTTTGTCTTCCGCACCAGATGAAAGGCTCGCGCCACCGATTTTTGGCACATTGCGCGCCCAGACCTGCCCGCTACGACGTGTCCACAAAGCGGCAAGCCAACAGTATAGCCAAAGGTGCGCCTAAGAATCCCATCTTGCAAAATGAATAAATCAGCATACCCTTCCCCACCAGCTTAGGATCCGGACATGAATACAACTAATCTGAAATCCACTATCGACGAGCGATTTACGACCGTCGCCGCAGAATCAAGCGATCCGCTGCTCAGGCAGGTAGCCAGCGCCCAGGACCTTTGGCCTCTGATGCGCGAAGAAGCCCAGCGCAAAGCGACTGAGGAGCCTATCCTCGGTAGCTACTTTCACGCAACAATCTTAAATCACGCAAGTTTCGGTGCCGCGTTGAGTTTTCGCTTAGCCAGTAAACTCGACAACCCCATGCTACCTACGATGTTAATCAGAGATGTCATCGCAGAAGCAATGGAAGCCGATGCAACAGTACTCGCGGCGGCACAGGTGGACATGCTCGCGACTTTTACCCGTGACCCAGCTTGTGACGATCTCACCACCCCATTTCTCTTTTTTAAAGGCTTCCACGCCTTGCAGGCCCATCGAGTCGCGCATTGGCTATGGCAGGAAGGGCGCAAGACCCTCGCTCAGTTTTTCCAAAATCAAATCAGCGTGACGCTCGGGGTCGATTTTCACCCCGCGGCGCGGATCGGTTGCGGCGTTATGTTGGATCACGCGACGGGTATCGTTGTTGGGGAAACCGCCGTGATAGAGGATGACGTGTCAATTCTGCACGCTGTCACCCTTGGCGGCACCGGAAAGGCCAGCGGCGACCGACATCCAAAAATTCGTCGAGGTGTGCTACTGGCGGCTGGTTGCAAGGTCATTGGCAATATTGAGGTCGGTCAGAATGCCAAGGTCGGCGCAGGCAGTGTCGTACTTGCTGATGTGCCAGCCAACGTTACCGTGGCTGGTGTACCCGCTAAAGTTGTCGGCCACGTTCACAATCAGATTCCTTCCCACGACATGGATCACTCGATCCTGTGAAGTTAAACGCCTGAGCGCCGCTCACAGCTGACCAGAGTGCAGGGTCGCCGATATCAAGCACATTTGAGTACCCCGAGCGTAGAAAATTCACGGGCCAAGCCACCAAGGTTCTAGTTTATCCACTGCGATAGCTAAACTCTGCTCAGGTGGCTAGGCGTTCTTTCACCCGAGTGATTATTTGGCCCATCGTTTCACTCGTTTGGGCCCCCGGCAGGAGGAACCCTTCAGCAATGTAATACCCAGGCACACCACTTACACCAATCTCCGGCCCGCGCTCGAGCTGCGCTTGCACTTCAGACACGCCATCGTCTGTCTCCAGATATCGCCGCACCTCATCCGCCGCCAAACCGAGCATACCTGCCTGACCGATCAGTGACTGAACGTCACCTACGTCAACACCCTCACAGAAGTGCGCTCGAAACAATCTCTCCGCAAGATCGTGTTGCAATTGCCCTGTGTGGTCTGCGTCGTACGCGAACTCCATCACCCGATGTGCCAACAAAGTGTTTGGTGTTCTGGTCAGCAAATCATAGCGAAGCGATAAACCTTCCTCCTCCGCTTCCACGCGAATCCGCTCAGGCACTCGATCGAGTTCAGCGCCATCGCCATAACGCCGCTTCAGCATCTCCTCTCGATCCACGCCTTCTGGGGGGAGGTTTGGATACAATAAGTACGGTCGCCATCGCAACTCGATGCCTTCGCCTAATGCACCGGCTAGGACGCGGTCTAGGCGCTGTTTGCCTATAAAGCACCAAGGACAAATAATGTCCGAGAAGATTTCGATTTTCACAACCAATTCCGCCGACTAAGATGATTGACATAAATTACTCATTTGAGGAACGGTTATGCAAGCGGCATTGGTGACAGGCAAGAAAGAGATTTCCCTTGTCGAGTTCGATGAGCCCTCATCCAGTGACCATCACACGGTTGTTGCTGTTTCTTACTGTGGTATTTGCGGAACCGACCTACACGCATTCCAATCTGGAGAACCGTACAACCCAGCCATCTGCGGCCACGAGTGGGTGGGGCACGTTTCTGCTACGAGCCACCAGCCAAGCAATTTTAAAGAAGGCGATCGGGTCGCGATTGGGGTTGCTGCCGCCTGCGGCGCCTGCTCTGCGTGTCTGAAAGGAAACGGCGCGCACTGCGAGATATCTTTCGCGGGTGCTACAGGTCGGGGGCCGCATGCGCCGAAACATGGCGGGTTTGCACCAGCCATCGCTTTCCCAACGGATCGGCTTTACCACGTTCCGCAGGCGCTCTCGGATGAACAAGCGGGCATCCTAGAACCGGCAACTGTGGCTGTTCATGCTCTGCGAAGAACCGACATTAAATTAGGCGACACAGTCGCCGTTATCGGTGCAGGCCCGATTGGACTCCTTGTCGCTCAGTGCGCTCGGCTATCCGGTGCAGGCAAACTCGTCATTATCGAACCAGAGGCAGGAAGACGAGCATTGGCCATGCATTTAGGCGCAGATATCGCGATTGACCCAACAGATG
>JAQWQN010000147.1 GCA_029244465.1 Pseudomonadales bacterium | reverse complement strand
CCGTGAATTCGCCACCAGCGCCAAATGTCGACCACTGCTCCTGGCCAGCTAGTTTGATGACAAGCTCACCCGCGACAACTCGCATTAACTCGGGCGCTTGCGTGCCGAATTCATACTCGCCTTTGGCCATGACACCAATAGTGGCTGGCTTATCGTGACCCTCTAAAACAAGCGATTGAACATTGCCGTCAAAATATTCGTTGTGAAGGATCATAGTCCATCCCTAAAATGTCGTATTCCCGTAATGATAACGATTAAAATAACCGCCTTCTGAAATTTAAGGTTTCGATTGCACCAAACGAGGAGAGATTAGTGACCGGCATAAGTCCAGCAGAGAAAAGTGCATTTTTTCAGGCGGTGGATGACGCCTGCAAAAAAGCAGTCTGGTGCGCTATTGCAACAGTCGACGGCAACAAACCCAGGGTTCGGATAGTTCACCCCACCTGGGAAGGCGACACGTTATGGTTTGCAACGGGTCCGGAATCGCCCAAAGCAAGGCATCTACGAAGCAATCCACTGGTTGATGTTCAATTTCAGGTTGCCCCACCAGACTTTATCCACATCATGGTACGTGGTGTCGCAGAATTGGTCTCTGATGTCGCGGCTAAAGAGCATGCATGGAACGTCATCGACTACGACCTCACTCAGTTTGGCAGCACTGGACCGGAAGATCCTAATTTCCTACCGATCAAGATCGTCCCCACCCGGGTCGAACGCTCCGAGATGTTCGGTTCGATGAACCAACAAATCTGGCGAGCCTAGTGCGCACACCAATGCCTCTGAGACCCACCACAGGCGATCAGCGAGTTGCTCGTTGGCCGCAACGTCCGCAGCCAACGTTTCTTTGCAGTCGGCAAATATCTACCCGATACCTTCGCCAACTCCGGCGCTGACGTGACATAGCAGGAGGTGGCTGCGCCTCGCAGAATTGTCTTTGCAACGGCGAATATAAAAAGCCCCCCGCTCCATGCGAGCAAAGGGTCTATGTGGCGTCCCAGGTTGGTGCCGATCACTCCCGGGCGTAACGAGTTGGCGGACGCACGTCCCGCAATACTCGTACACGCATTGTTTCTAAACCGATGCCAGAAGTCGCGCCTGTGACCAGCGCGAGCTTGCCGCTGAGATCGACACCTTGAGTCACCTCTTCAGCCTTGCTGTGCTTACCGAAACTGGTTTGCGACGTTTGTCTTCTTGTGCGCTCTTTTCCTAGCGGCGGGGTAGCGCTTCACCGCGCCGTTACAGCCTCACCGTAGCGAGCGCGCGGTCTGATAGCCAGGCGCCTCGACATCAGATGCTAACCCGCCGACGAGATGAGCGATAGTGATTGCCTGCATTCAGGATAAGACTTCTATACCAACAAGCTCACTCGCCACGACCGAACAGAATCCAGTCCTTTGCAACGCTAGCGCGCAGACAAATAATTCCTTGTCATTAACAGAGTTATTTACTTAATCTCTGTGTACCACGTTTCTCGAATTCGCAGACTCCAAGAAAAAGGGCAGGCTCCATGGCGAACAAACTACCTGAAGGCTTCAATTGGCAAGCGTTCACACCAGACGATTCACCCCTAACCCCGTTGGAGGTCTTAGCCGACGAGCAACACCAGAACCTAGCAACCGCAAGCGTTGCCGAAGGAGAGGTGGCCTATAACTTCCGCAGCCCGATCTATGACTATTCCACCGGGGCTGAAAAAAGTACGGGAATAGAGTTCGATTTACTCGAAGCCGCAAAAGAGAAACCTGTTGCGCTGATTTTCGGCTCCTACACGTGACCGCCTTTTCGGGTTCAGTTGGAACCCCTACATCAGCTTTGGGAAAAATGGCAGGACCAGGTCGCATTTATGGTCGTATACATCCGTGAAGCTCACCCTGAAGAAGGCTGGGTCGTTTCGATGAATCGCGATGAGGGTATTGAGATCAATGATCCAACCAGCAACAAAGAACGATTAAACGTCGCGGCATCATGCGCCATCAACCTGAAGATCAGGATGCCTGTTGTCGTAGACGATGTGGATGACAACATCGCATCCGCCTATGGCGCTTTACCCGACCGACTGTACCTTATCGGCAAAGGGGGTGAAATTGTGTTTCAAGGCGATGAAGGGCCGTGGGGATTTGATCCCAAAGCACTCGAAGCAGCAATCGAAAAAGCCGCGGGGTTAGTTAAGTCATGGAACTGAAATTACTGAAATGTGACTGGGGTATGGAACACCTTGGCGATATGCCAGAGCGGCTGCGTGCGTACGCGAGCGCGGGTTACGACGGTGTCGAATGCGCAAATATCGGCATGCAGCCAGACGAATTCGGCGAGCTGACTAGCGAGCTAAACCTGGACTACGTGGCCATGATGTTCTGTGACGATGAAACTGCTTTTGCCACCCAGCTCGAGGCGGTCAAACAGACCCAACCTATTCTCATTAATTGCCACCCTGGACGAGACTGGTTCGACTTAGAGCGAAGTATTCGCTTCTTCAATGAAGTGCAGGAAATGGCGACCGCCATCGACACGCAAGTGGTATTCGAGACGCACCGAACACGATGCCTGTACGCCCCCTGGAGCACGGAACGCATTCTGCACGCCTTGCCTTGGTTGCGTATCACGGCGGACTTTTCTCACTTCACTAACGTCGCTGAAAATCCGCTTACCCAACCTCCTTATTGCGACATGATGGATCTCGCCATCGAGCGGAGCGATCACATTCACGCTCGCGTCGGAAGTCCACAAGCAGCACAGGTGCCCGATCCAAGAGTTGGTGCAGGTTATCGATGGACGGAACGGTTCGAGCGCTGGTGGGATCGAATCATAGCCGCGCGCCTCGCAGACAACCGCCCATTCCTGACCATTAACCCCGAATTTGGACCACCGCCCTACCAGCCAGTTTCTCCCGAATCCGAAGAACCACTCGCAGACATTACAGAGGTATGCCTGTGGATGACGGAACGGTTTCGATCACGTTGGGCAGGCAGACTCGATTAGTCGCGAGCGCTGCTGGCCCTTACTCAAGTCTAGTTTCAATCGAGCCGCATTCGGGGTTTTGTTCGCAGTTCTGTGTCACCAACTACATACACACGAAATAGAACCTCATGTCCTTGTAAATACTCGTTTCCAACAAACAGACGATGTGCTGGATACCTTGGTTCGCGTACCGCTAGCGACTATGCACGATATTGATTTGCCACTAACTCTTGTCCCTGCATAGATACCCTGCAGGCACCGAAACGTTCACCTCAGACCCAACCAGACCCAATCAGCGCCAATCAGACCGAAGGCGATAGCGCTCTCAGGTAGCGCTACCTAACCCCTGCTCCGCTGGCACTAGCCTGACAATTGAGCTCCCTGCTTTGTTCTCCAACAAAAGGTAGACCAGCCCATCATAGCCAACCTCTACGTCACGGATCCGTGCCAAGTCCTTAATCAATGTTTCTCTGTGCAAGATCTTGTTGCCGTCGAACACCATACGAAACAGTGAACTGCCCTTGAGAGATCCGATCAACACATTCTGGTACCAGTTCGAAAATCGATCGCCCGTGTAAAAAGCGAAACTCGAAATTGCCGGTGACGGTGTAATGTCCACCAGCGTCTGTTCCATCTCCGTCACATCAGACTCTATAGCGTGGATTTTGTGCCGCTCCACGAGCGTGCCGGAATATTCAAGTCCTAGGGAAAAAAACGGCCACCCATAGTTCCTACCTGGGAGCAATTCATTGACCTCATCACCACCACGAGGACCCATTTCAGAGTTCCAAACCGTCTTGCGTTCCGGGTGAAACTCGAGACCCTGGGGGCTACGGTGGCCGTATGTCCAAATGCTCTGACGGGTGAACTCAGCGGTCTTGTAGGAGCTCGCAGGACCTTCGATAAATGGGTTGTCCGGCGGGATCGTTCCGTCATCGTTGACTCGGTGAATCTTACCGTAGGGGTTGCTTAAGTCTTGTGCTGTGCTGTCTGAAGTACCATCCGACGATTTAATACCAACCGAAAGATACACATGACCATCATTGTCGAACGCAAGACGTCCTCCGGCACCTGTATCGGGAGTTGCTTGATAGAACTTTTGCGGGGCTTGCCAAATCGTCTCCACATCAACCCATACGCCATCAACAATCCGCCCGCGATCTACCCGATTCATCGAATAAGCGACGACCGAACGTCCACAGGGTTCTCCGCATAGGTGCGTGTAATGCAAATATATCCATTTATTCTCTTTATAGTTTGGGTGTGTCGCGACATCAAGCAGCCAGCCAGAGCCATACTGAACACCCATGATGTCAATCGAACCACCGGTTTCAGGTGTGCCCTGAATGAGCGCGCTTTGTTCACCGTCGGAAGAAACGATAGATAAACCGCGCTCCTTTTCTGACACCAGGAAGGAACCATCGGGTAGTGGTTCGATCGAATAAATTAGCGGATCAAGTTCTGTGGCGACCGTCTCTATTCTGAAATTGTGTTCTTCACTGACCTGGATATCGCCAGGCACAGTCACCTCAGAAGCAAAACGAAAATCAGTAAAGCTCTGTCCAAGACGACGTTCAGCGATATAGATCGCAAGTCCTTTGACCTCAATATCGGTCAATTCTGCAGCAAAAGCCGGTACGCCGAGTTGGCGGTGTCCTCGGCGCATACTCTCCTGCAGTGCCGCAACAGTATCTCCGCCTTTCAGTGGCGTGCCAATCAGAGCGATACCCTCAGAGGTACCCTCCATACTAGTGCCATGACAGGCGCCACAATTGTCAGCGTACAGCGGGACATACAAATCCAATTCTGAGAAATTCAGAATAGACCAGACAGCCCCACAACCGATCGCCACGACAACGACAACGACGCTCAAGACTTTCTTCCACCTCGCCATTGCTCTACTCCATTAAACACCCAGGGCTTGCTAGTGGTTTATACGCCTTTCCCCCGATAACTGCGACGAGGCTAACCCTGATACTCGGGAGAAGACGCCTTCATGACCCGCGATTGCATCAACATGCTGGCTACTTTTTCGTTTTTCTCATTGTATGCCTGCGTTTCGTACCAAACATATTCGGTTTGTGGACTTTGGCCAACACAGATCACCTGGCTACTGAGATGGTAATCTCGGTTCATTAGCAGCGGTCCATGCGCAAAGCCTATTTCAATGGCGCCAAATAAGCCTATTGAATGACCGACATAAGGACGCAACCCTGCCATAGGTATACCCCACAAAAATTCAATCACCGTGCAAGGCGCTGCCACAGGTTCACCCCACGGAGAATCCTCTCGGTACCATGACAGCGGGTCACTGACCACGTTCGTATCCATGCGCTCAAATTGCTTTTCCGGAGCCGTATGCACGTCGTACTCGCCCAGCGACATACCAGCCGTTAGACGCTTCAGAATCCGCAATTCTTCAGGCTCACAAGGCCGGTAGCCTTTGCTGCGAAGTTCAGACTGCGAATGATCGCCAACGCTGGCAGTGCCTTGTGCAACCAACAAACCATCTTCGCGTTCCATCCAAACGCGCACGCTGTCGGCCCCTGGTTCGAGCGATTCTGCAAATACTTGCACCTTTTCGAGATCCACCGTGGCATTCTTGAAACTCAGCGACAGGTTACCTTGCTCGAACCAATCATTCCCAAAGACCTTTAGTAATACCGGCGGAAACTGATTCATATGCACATCGCCGGCAACGGTTCCACCGCGAAAGCCAAGGTCCGTCGCGGTATCGTCGTCGTGAATACTGCCTGCACCTTCATCAGCCGACCAGTTTCTCGCCGCCCACAATGGCCCGCAGATTACCTCTGCCATACCAACCTCCTTAATTAACCTTAGCAACTACTCATTCTAATCAGGTAATCCGAGCACGCGCTTGGCGATTATATTGAGCTGGATTTCATTTGAGCCACCGGCGATAGAAATCGACTTCGCTTCCAGCCAGAGTCGACACATCGATATCTCCTCATCGGTAAAGCTACTGCCTTCCCAACCAAGGCCTTGCGTACCTCTGATTCGAAGCTGCAGTTCGAGCTGTTCTTTAACATAGTTGGCCTCGACCAATTTGAATATTGATGTTGCCGCGCCCGGCGTTTCCGACGCCGACGTTTGCAACGTGCGCAGTTGTGTCAGTCGAAAAGCCGTAATCAACATATCGTTGCCGATAAGATCATCGCGCAACGCTGCGTCAAGATCGTCCGGCCTTACCCCGTAGTTCGTAAAGAGCTCAGACATTGAAACAGAGGGTTTGATCCGCTCCATCGGACCCGCCATATCCGCACTGGCTAGCGCTGCCAGACCAGAGCGTTCGTGCTGTAGCAGTCGTTTACCCACCGTCCAGCCCTGATTCAGTTTGTGCACCAAATCCTCTTTCGCCACATGTACCTCATCCAGAAACGTTTGGCAGAAGGGTGACTGACCATTGATCAATTCGATCGGTTGTACCGTGACCCCGGGACTATCCATCGAGAACAGCAAAAAGCTGATACCGTCATGTTTTGGGGCGTCCCGATCGGTTCGGACTAAACAGAACATCCAATCTGCATGGCTCGCTCCCGACGTCCAAACCTTAGATCCAGATACTAAAAAGTGGTCGCCGCAATCCTCCGCGTAGGTTTGCAAACCGGCCAAATCAGACCCTGCTCCCGGTTCACTATATCCCTGACACCACGCGTACTGGCCATTGGCAATCGCCGGAAGATGGCGCCTTTTCTGTTCCTCGCTGCCATACTCAAGAAGCGTCGGGCCAATCATACTGATACCCATTCCGCCGAGTGGCGGCCGGGCGCCCAGTTGCTGCAACTCTTCCAACAACACCATAAAGTGGTCTGTATCAAGACCGGCACCGCCATACTCTTTTGGCCAAGTTGGCGCGGTCCAGCCGCGTGCAGCCATATTTTCAAGCCAGATATAGGCGTCAGGATTTGAGCTGCGCTTCTTTGTCCCGCCATTTACCTCTTCTCCAGGGACCATTCGAGTGCGCATGGCGAGCGGACAATGGTCCTGCAACCAAGCACGTGTCTGTGCACGGAATATAGCCAACTCTGTTCTCATGAAGATTCATCCAGCCGCGCGTGTTCAAGTTTTGGCAGCACATAACGGGCAAACAGATCGCACTCCTCGAGGTGTGGGTAACCCGACAAAATAAATGCTTCAATACCTCGCGACTTATATTGCAGTAATTTTTTTAGAACCTGATCTGGATCACCTACGATGGCGGCGCCGCAACCACTGCGCGCTCGACCAATACCCGTCCAAAGATTCTCTTCAGCGAAACCGTCCGCGTCTGCTTCCTCGCGCAATTGTCCTTGCGCCCGCACCCCAACCGACTGGCTGTCTAGTGACTGACTGCGAATTTTCTCGCCTTCAGCCGCATCAAGTTTCGATAACAAGCGACGCGCAGCATCAATTGCTGCACCTTCGCTCGCGCGGACAATCACGTGGACTCGATAGCCAAAACGTAACGCACGGCTATAATTTGCGGCGCGTGCCCGCATATTTGCCAGAAGTTCGTCCACCGCTGCCATTTTGTCAGGCCACATTAAATAGACGTCTGCGGCCTCCGCAGCGACGTCTCTAGCAGCCTCTGAAAGACCACCAAAATAAAACAACGGGCTGTTACCAGAAACGGTGCGAGCATTTGGCGGGTCTAGATCAAGATTGACAAAATCTCCCCGCACAGCCACAGGCTCTCTGTTCAACAGGGCACGCAAAGCCGTCATGACCTCACGAGTTCTCTGATAGCGCGGTTGCGAAGCTAGTGTTTCACCGGGGATATCGGACGAGATAATGTTCACCGACAGTCGGCCGTTCAACATTTGGTCTAACGTTGCCAGTTGTCGTGCCATTTGCGGCACACAAAGTTCTCCGCACCGAACGGCCAGCAATAGTCGTATCTGTTCGGTTAACGGCGCCATTCCAGCGGCGAAGGTCACGGCGTCGATGCCCAATTGATACCCAGACGGCAGCAGAATACTGTCGTATCCCTGCGCATCCGCAGACTGAGTGATCCGGGCGCAGTGTTCCCACGAGGACTTCAAAGCTGGCTCGTGAACACCGAGATATTCGTAATCATCGTCACATAGAGCACTGAACCAGCTAACTTCAACACTCACGGCAAATCTTCTCCCAGTGAGACTTGAATGATTTCGTAAACATCTGTTCGCGTCAGACTAACATCCAAAGCAGCGCTCGCCGATGCGATGCGCTCAAGGTCAATACTGCCGACGATAGCAACCGGCTTCGCGGGGTGAGCGAGGACAAAGCTCAAGCAAATAGTCGCCCGACCAACTCCCTCTCTTAATGCCAGCGTATCGAGTACCGCTTCAAGCTCAGCGGAAATGCCCCCTGCTTGTACAAGAGCCCCCCCACCAAGAGGACTCCAAGCCAGCATGAGTTGCTGATGCTCCATGCACTGATCGAAAGTCCCATCAAATAATGGTGCAAGATGCATCGCAGAATATTCTGATTGTTGGGAGATAACCCTGCCCGGAAGGTACGCCATCAGCGCACTGGTCTGTGACGTCGCATGATTCGAGACGCCGACTTGTTTTATTTTGCCCCTAGCGAGCAGACGTTCGAGCGTTGCAGCCGTCTCTTCAGGATGACTCAACAGATCCGGACGATGAATTTGATAGAGATCGAGTTGCTCTACACCAAGCCGACGCAGCGAAGCTTCGCAAGCTTCTTCGAGGCAAGCTGAGTCATAAGGCACACCTGGAATAATCCCGCCTTTAGAAGCTAAAACCATTTGCTCACGGAGACTGGGTTGTTGCTTCAATACAGTTCCTAGCAGTGCCTCCGCAGACCCAAACGCAGTCCCACCCCAATCGAGACCGTACACATCTGCGGTGTCGATAAGATTCATACCGTGCTCTAAGGCGCACTCGATACGAGCTTGCGCATCATCCGCGCTCATATTGACAAGTCGCCAGCAACCATACGCTAGAGGGCCAATCGCCTGGTCGCCGAGCGGTCGCGGTGATGGGTTTATCAGGTTAGGAAGCACCATAGATCATTCTCCTTTAGCTAAAAGTGGCCATATCGAGCTGAGCCGGAAGCAAGTCGGCGATCTCGATCGCAGCTCTCTCTTCAATCGATCTTTGCGCAGCAAAGCCGACCAGCGCCGACTGCAGCGCATCCTCAAGAGTAGGCCCCTGGTAAATACCTGAAGCGAGGTCTTCTGCAAACGCCAGGTGTTCAAAGAAGGTTGAGCCATGATGCCCCGCACTTTCTATGTACGATGGATATTTCGGCCTGATAGTTCGTGAGGGCCCGCTTTCACCAACCCATACATCGATCTGGTTTTCGTTTTTATCACCCAATTCAGACTGTTCGCTCGCCTTGATGCGACCTGCTTCGCCACACACAATGAGTTCCTCATGACTACCGGGCACAAACATACAGAGCGAAAACCCACCGATAACGCCATTTCCATAGTTAACGATAACTTGCGCTTGATCTAATCCGTCGGCACTCTCGTTACCATATTGGAATTCCTTGAAGTTCGTTGCTTGGCTCCCTGTCGCATAAACCAATTCTGGTTTGCCACCCGCGAACAGATTCATCAAGTCGAAGTAGTGACAGCACTTCTCAACGAGAGTGCCACCGGTGTTTTCGTTGAATTTGTTCCATTGGCCAACTTTGTCGAGAAAAGGAAAGCGATGTTCGAGCATATTTACACTACACACTTGACCAATCGCTTGCCGTTCAAATACTTCCGCCAGCGCTTCGGCGTAGATCGCTTTGTATCGATACTGCAATCCCACACGAACAATATTGTTGTGGCTCTGAGCAAGATGGCACACCTCAATCGCATCATTAATTGTCGTTGCGATTGGCTTTTCTAGAAAAATCGCCTTGTTATGTGTTGCAGCCACGCGCATCACTTCGAGGTGAGTGAAATTGGGCGTCGCGATAATGAGCGCATCGGTGTCAGGATCGGCGCAAGCCGCCGCCAGTGAAGCGTAACTTTTCGGCACAGGCACACGCAGACGCTTCAGCATCTCCAGGGCATGGTGAGTACTGGTCGGGCTGGGATCATAAACACCATAGATGTTGGCGCTACCTGCAAGGTGGACATTGCGCATGTGCTCCAAGCCCATCATGCCGCAGCCGATAAATCCATAATTCAACGTTGGCGTCGTGCGTTGCGTTAGATAACGATCCTGATCTTCAAGGTAGGCAAAAGCCCTGCCTCGCTGAAACACTCGACTCTTTTCAACTGACTGTTTCACTCGTCTATCTATCCGTTTAACGCCTGCACCGAGCGGATGTTATGGCAACAAACTCTCTGTATTATTTCTAATATAGAAATAATAGTGCACACCAAGGCATGAGTGAACTTCGATACCTCGAGTACTTCGTCGCAGTCTATCGACACCGCAGTTTTAGGATCGCGGCCGAACAGTTAGGTATATCCCAAAGCAGCTTGACGAAGGGGGTGCAAAAACTGGAGGCGTCGATGGGTCTGCAACTGTTCAATCGCACCACTCGCCGTGTTGAACCGACGGATGTGGCCAGGAAACTTCTCCCGCGAACAGAGGATGTACTGGCCGCAAAAATCGCGTTAGACGACGAGGCACGCCTCCTTGCGGGCGGCAAGTCGGGTGCCATTCGTGTCGGAGCGATTGCGCTAGCCGCCGAGACGGTGATCGCGAGCAGCCTTGCACAGCTCTCACGCTCTCACCCGGACCTAGAGATCGAAGTCGTTGTTGGCAGTCCCGATGTTTATCGAGACCTCGCTGTTGGCGAATGTGACGTCGTCGTTGGCGACGAAGCGAACTTTTTAGCGTCCAGTCACGCGGCCGTATTGAAAATGACGCCTCTTTGCGAAGAGGAACTCGTTTTTATCCACCGTGCGGGGCACCCGGTCGCCAGCGGCGCCGTTGACCGTGCACTAACTGATTATCCACTGGCAATCCCGAGTCGATATTTCAGCGAAAACCGGCTCTTCGAGGCTGATTTTCCGCTGCCCATCTCTCCAAACAACCCTCGTTATCGATTGAATAGCCTTTCAGCTTGTCTGTCACTTGCGGCGTCAAGCAACACAATCACCCTCGCCCCAAAATCATTAATGGCAGGCGCATCACGCTCTGTTCCCAGCCAAGGCCTACAAATCGCACTTGATACACTTACCCAGGATCGGGATCTGCGCGTTCGTCTGGTGATGGTCACTGCGGCCAAAAACGCGCCCACACCCGCCATCAAAGCTTTTCACCAAGCTTGTATTGCCTGATCGCATCGCCCTTTCTATTTTTATCAATCACGCATACGCTTCTCTTTGTGCCACGTCTTTGTGCCACCTCTTTGTGCCACCTCTTCGTGCCACCTCTTCGTGCCACGTCGTCACCAGCCTGACAGGGCGAGGATCCGGTGCAACATGATGGCGTAAAAACAACCGGTGTAGAAACAAGAAAGAACAAGGAAACGAGGGAGAAGAAGAAACATGCTGAACAAACTGGATGACTATCCGGTCCACCAAACCAGTGAGCCCTTGGCCCACCCTGTAACCTCTGATCGTAATGTTTATGATCGCACCTGGTTTAACGGCTACGCCAACGACGGCTCCTACTACTTCGGCATTGGCATGGCCATCTATCCACACAGAGGGATCCTAGATTGTGCCTTTAGTGTCGTGCAGCCCAACAAGTTACAGCACTGCTTTTACGGTTCACGCCGAGCACCCATTGAGCGTACGGATATGTCGTGCGGTCCTTTTCGAATCGAGATTTTAGAACCGATGAAGCGGGTCCGAGTGGTGCTTGAGGACAACGAAAGCGGGATCACCTGTGACATCACCTTTAGCGCGCGCACGGCCTCCATAGAAGAAGCTCATCAAACGCTTTGGCAAGGATCCCGTCGGGTCATGGACGCAACCCGATTTGACCAATTCGGACGTTGGTCAGGCACCATCAACCATCCAGAAGGAACCATCGAGCTAGACGATCGTGTCTGTCATGGCACGAAAGACCGTTCTTGGGGTGTTCGTGGTGTTGGAGAACGCGAATCAGGTGGCGCACCCGCGATACCCGATGGAATTTGCTTTGTTTGGGCACCCCTGTTCTGGGACGATCATGTGACCCACGCGATTTTTTTTGATGGTCCCAACGGGGAAGCGTTAGTTCGTGAGGGCATCATCGCGCCCTTATACGACACAGAGGCGGAAATACCCGGCGTACTGGACGGACGCGATAAGCGCATGGCCACAGCACGACACCGAGTTACCTATGCACCCAACACGCGCCTGGCCCAGTCTGCTGAAATCGATCTCGTCTCGCACGATGACGAAACACGAACAATCCAGCTAGAACCAATCTTAAAGTTCCAGATGAAAGGCTTAGGCTATGGCCATCCTGAATGGGGCCAAGGCATGTGGCAGGGAGAACTCGAGACCGGTAGCGAGTCTTTTGATCCACGACAGCTCGATATGCTTGCGCGCGAGCACCTACACACGCAGCAGGTCGTTAGGGCCCGCGATGGAGAGCGAACGGGCATCGGTGTGCTCGAACAAGTCGTCGTCGGTCCTTATGCACCAGGCGGCTTCACTGAGTTCTTTGACGGCGCGAAGGACTAGAAAAATGTCCGTGGTTTCACATCCAAATCAAGTTACGGCCGAATGGCTAACCAATGTCTTGTCTGCATCTGGTTTCTCAGGAAGCGTGCTAAATCTCACATGGCAGGACATCGGCGCCGGTCAGGTTGCAGACAATGCACGCTTTGAACTGGCAGTGACAGGTGACCTGCCAACATCGGTTGTCGGTAAGTTTCCGTCCAGTGATCCGGTGAGCAAGCAAACCGGTATCGACGGTCGTAATTATGCAAGAGAAGTATTTTTCTACACGGAACTTGCTCAATCCGTCGAGGTACAAACGCCACGCGTCTTCACAACAGAATTTGATGTCAACAACCACGATTTCGCCATCGTGATGGAAGATCTTGCCCCCGGCATCCAGATTGACCAAATGTCCGAATGCTCGGTTGATCAAGCTGCGCTTGCGCTAGAGCAACTGGCCAAATTACACGGGCCCCGATGGGCAGACACAAACCTCCAGCAACACCAACTCTTGCAAAAAGCTCCGGCGGCCGCGACCGACGTCGGCGAACTCTACCAAATAGTGCAACCAGGCTTCTTAGAGCGATACGAAAAGCGCTTGAGCAAACGCGATTTAACCGTCGTTGATCGATTTGGCCATCAGCAGGCCGCCTATCAAAACTACAGCGGTGACCAGACTCTTATTCACATCGACTACCGTCTCGACAATATGATCTTTGGCGGTCCATATGCCCTCACAATCTTGGATTGGCAGTCCATCAATCTGGGTTGCGCGTTTAACGACGTCAGCTACTTTATGGGAACCTCATTATCTCCGGAACGACGAGGTGCCTCCGAACGAGACCTCCTCAAACACTATCTTGAAGTGCTTGCGAGCTATGGCGTTGATCTTGATTGGAACTCAACTTGGAACCTCTATCGGCACTACGCGCCGGCCGGACTCACAATGGCGGTGATCGCCTCAATGATTGTCGGCGAAACCGAACGGGGTAACGACATGTTTATGACCATGGCCAAGCGAAGTATCGCGATGAGCGAGGAACTCGATTCTCTAGCGCTACTGGCTAACGCTTAAGCGCGAAAGGGGAGAGACCTGATCTGCAGTGCCGATGGTGTTAATCTGTCACTATCCAACGAGCAAAGACCGAGGAAACCACGATGCCAAGATACGTTATCCAGAGAGATATCCCCGAAATAGGTTCTGCCGAACGAGATGCGCTGCGCGAAGCGTCCCAGCAATCGAAT
>JAQWQN010000130.1 GCA_029244465.1 Pseudomonadales bacterium | reverse complement strand
GCCATGTGCAATCTCGGCTTGGCAACCGGGATCTTAACTTCGCCCCGCATGGCGCTTATCCAACTCGTGGCGAGGATTGCCATATCGCGATTGCGTGCGAAACCGACGCGCAATGGCACGCGCTGGCAAAGTCACTGGCTATACCCGACAGCTTCCGCCAAACAACTGCAAAGCAGCGCCTAGCAGCCCAGGATCAACTGGATCAATTGATCGCGGAGCGAACATCGAAGCTCAGCGGATATGCGCTTGAAGCACAACTACAGGCGGTCGGAGTGCCTGTTTCTTTTGTGCAAAACAGTCCAGAGTTGGTAACAGATCCACAACTCCTGCACATCGGGCACTTCATCGAGCTGCCTCACCATGAAGGCGGCACTACCGTCATCGAAAGCAGCAGAGTCCACCTCTCACGATCTGCCGTGTGCGTTGATCAGAGCGCACCAACCTTCTCTCGCGACATGATGTATGTGCTTAAAGACGTCTTGAATTACGACGATGGTAAGATTGGTGAACTGCTTGTCGCTGGAGTGTTTGAGTAGCGGTTAGTCCGAAGAAGGCAACTTCTTGGTTTCTTTACCCATCAGCATTTGGCCATCGGCACCAAATGAACCATCGCCCGCCTTGACGCAAAGGAGCTCAATTGTTTCTTCTGCATTGACATACCGCTTGCCGATTAGGCAATCATACATATGCTCTGGATCCGCGACTGGATTCTCAGGTGCTCCCTCGTCTGCACCAATCATCGGCACACCACCACAGGTCAGGACAACCCCTGAACCCTTTACCACCATCGCCTCTCCAGAACAGACGACACTCTTTAACCGTGTACCGGGCTTAACTTCTGGCATTATTAGCCTCCTCTCTCAAAATCGAGGGGGATTGATACATGAAACTGAGGCCAATGCCAAGAGCCACGGCTAAGGAGCACAAAAAACTAGTGAGAACCAGCATCAAGGCAGGCACCAATATCCTTGTCATCGGAGGCGGCCACGCCGGACTTTGTGCAGCAATCTCAGCCCGAGAGGCAGGTGCTTCCGTCGTCTTACTGGATGCAGCACCCGAATCAATGCGGGGTGGCAATTCTCGCCACACGCGCAATCTTCGCGCCATGCACACCGAACCCACCGCTACCCTGACGGGCCAATATGAAGCAGAAGAATACTGGCAAGATATTCTGCGTGTCACCGGTGGCGAGACCAATGAGGCGTTGACCAGACTCGTCATCAGAGAAAGCTATCCACTTCTTGATTGGCTCAGCGAGCGCGGCGTTAAGTTCCAACCGAGCCTAAGAGGGACCCTTAGCCTTGATCGGACTAACGCGTTTTTCTTAGGTGGCGGATGCGCTTTGATTAATGCCTTGTATCGCCATGCAACTCAAATCGGCGTGGCCATTCACTATGAAAAAGAGATCGAACACGTCGAGTTATCCGACGGCACTTTTCGCTGGGCTGAAACGAAAGCCGGGGAGACCTTTCGTGCTGGTGCCGCCGTGCTCGCCTGCGGTGGCTTCCAAGCTAACACCGATTGGATGGTGGAAGCATGGGGCGACGCGGCGCGGAATTTTCTGATCCGAGGCACCCCTTTAAACCGTGGATACGTACTACGCGATTTGATGGCGCAAGACGTACTCACAAAGGGTGACCCCCGACAATGTCATGCGGTTGCGATTGACGCGCGCGCGCCCAAATTCGATGGCGGTATCGTTTCACGCCTAGACAGCGTGCCATTCGGCATTGTCGTGAATCGGGCAGCGAAACGTTTCTACGACGAGGGGCAAGACTTCTGGGCAAAAAGATACGCGATATGGGGTAGGCTTGTTGCCATGCAACCCGAACAAATCGCTTACTCAATCATCGACCATAAAATGCACGATCTGTTCATGCCGTCAGTCTTTCCGGCGATTACGGCCAATTCCATACCTGAACTAGCCGCCCAACTAGGGCTGGATGCGAGCGCGCTGACAGACACAATCAGTCAGTTCAACGCCGCAGCGAGCGAAGCGACGTGTGACCATACGATACTCGACGGACGAACGACAACGGGACTGCAACCAAACAAGACCAATTGGGCCCAACCCTTAGACCAAAGCCCGTATCACGCCTACCCACTGCGACCCGGCATCACGTTTACCTATCTCGGCCTTAAGGTGGACCACCACGCGCGTGTCCAGATCAACGAAGATACTGCTGCGCCCAACCTTTATGCTGCCGGTGAAATCATGGCGGGGAACATTTTGGGCAAGGGATACTGTGCCGGAACCGGCATGACCATTGGTGGTGTTTTCGGCCGCATCGCAGGTATCAATGCCGCAGCGGGGCTAACGATTTGAGCGACACCATCGTCATTACCGAAATTCGTTCCGAAGCCCGCCGAACCTTCGAAATCTGTAACGCTTGTCGTTATTGCGAGGGATTTTGTGCTGTGTTTCAAGAAATGACAGACCACCGTACCTTCAAAGATGCAACCCTCGACCACCTGGCGAATCTTTGCCACAACTGCACCGCTTGTTTTCACGCCTGCCAGTACAAACCGCCGCACGAATTTGCGATAGACGTGCCGCAGGTTCTTGCTGAACTCAGACCGCAGACGTGGCAAGAACACGCGTGGCCGCCATCGTTCGCACGTCTCCTAGAACGGCGAGGAGTCTCCATATCGCTATTGATCGCCAGCGTCTTCTCGCTATTTCTAGGCTTAAGCCTCGCCCTAATCGACCAGAATATCTTGACAGCCCAACACATAGGATCTGGCGCATTTTACAAAATCATTGGGCACGGTACGATTGTGTTGCTCGCAGGTGCCGCCTCACTTTGGGCCATCGTTGCAATGTGCGTATCGGCAAATCGGTATCGGCAATCACAGGCGTTTCGTGATAACAGCCTGCACAGCGCATCGGTAAGAACAGCATGGCGTTCGGTCTTGCACGACATTTTCTATCTCCGTCATCTCGGCGGCGGTCACGATGAAGGTTGTAACGAAGACGATGATCGTTTCACTAATCTACGCCGTTACTTCCACCACCTGACAATGTGGGGCTTTCTGCTGTGCTTTGCCGCAACCAGCGTCGCTACAGTTTATGAACTTCTGCTGGGTTGGCAAAGTCCTTTCCCGCACACGTCGCTTCCTGTTTTGTTGGGTATATTCGGAGGTATTGGTCTGCTCATTGGTCCGCTCGGACTACTTTACCTCAACGCGAAACGGGACGATCTCCACGGCATGAGCGTGGCATTCATTGTTTTGTTATTTTTGATAAGCCTAACGGGCTTCGGCCTGCTGATTTTACGTGAAACCAGCGCCATGGGTACTTTACTGGCCATACATCTTGGCTTGGTTCTGGCTTTTTTTGTCACCCTACCTTATACCAAGTTTGTCCACGCAATTTATCGCACGCTTGCACTCATTCAATTCCACCGAATCAGTTAACGCCTAGCTTACGCTTCACTGTATAGTCCAAGGTGAGCTTTGCACTGACACCCGCATTTCGACCAGCTCTATGTTCACTTAAAGCAAAAAATCAGACCGCAACAAAGAGAGGCTTCATGCCCAAAGTCCGTTTCCGGTACCAAACGGTCGAACTTGGCGGAAAGGATTTCCACTTACGCTCACTGCGCGATAGACAACAGTGTCCAGATGACATCACCGAAGCCGAAGCCTGCGGTATCTCCTCAGCCACATGGCCGCTGTTCGGTATTCTTTGGCAATCAGAGGAACTTTTAGCAACCATCGTATTGGACGAGGAAATCGCGAATCGGCGAATCCTTGAAGTTGGGTGCGGGTTGGGCCTCGCCAGTCTGCTATTGCAAGGCCGTGGCGCCGACATCACCGCGATGGACTATCATCCAGACGCAAAGCATTTTCTCGATTACAATGCGAGACTTAACGATTTGGAGCCCATCCCGTTCGCCAGGACCAGTTGGCTCGACCCTAACCCAGAGTTAGGCCTGTTCGATACGATTATCGGGAGCGACGTTCTCTACGACCGTCACAACTTGAGCCCACTCCTGGAATTCATCATCACGCACGCTGCGGCCGGCAGTACTATTCTACTGGTCGATCCACGCCGTGGTTTGACCGGACCGTTTACCCGACTTCTCAGCGCGCGAGGCTTCACCCCGAACGTCACGGACTTTAGCCACACGAGTCACGATGGCACGGAGAAAAACTGCCGCGTGTTACGGTTCGTTCGCGATTAAAAATTTAGCCTACTTAGCCGCATCTCGTTCAGCAACAAGTGCGCGTACTCGCGGGATCAACTCTTGCCCATACTCAAGCGCGTCCGGCAGTGGGTCATAGCCACGTATAAGTAAACTTTTTGCTCCTATGTCATAGTAGGCACCCATCGCCTCTGCCACCGTTTCGGGCGTACCAACCAGTGCCGTTGAATTACCTCGCGCCCCGCTTGCGGTCGCCAACGCCATATACAGGCAACTGTCGTACACAGCTTGTTTATCAGCCGCGTCCAGTAATCTCTGAGAGCCGATGTTCTGCGGTCCCTTACCCACCCGGTTGCCTGCGCCGCCTCCGGTTCGCCGCTCGATTTCGGCCAATATCTCGTGCGCTCTATCCCAAGCCTCACCTTCGGTTTTACCGAGTATGGGACGGGTTGAAACGCTGAAGGAGAGCTTGTCGTTCCCTTGCGCAGCGGCCTGAACACGCTTCATAAAACTGACCGTATCTGCGAGCGGTTCACCCCACAACATAAATATGTCGAGATACGGCGCAAGCGCATCAATCGCAGCATCGCTACCGCCGCCGCCATAAAGGGGAATAGACGGCTCTTGCGCACAACGAACGTCAGCATAAGCTCGCTGTATGCGATAGAACTCACCGTCATAATCGAAAGGCACCTGCTCCGTCCAGGTTTTGTGCAAAATCTGGGCATACTCTTCTGTGCGTCGGTACCGACCGGCATGATCGACAAAATCGCCATCCTTCGCCTGATCACTGTCACTTCCGCCCGAAATTAGATGTACGGCCAGCCGCCCTTCGCACAACTGATCAAAAGATGCGAGCTTACGCGCCGCCACCGTTGGCGCCAAAAACCCTGGGCGGTGCGCGAGGAGAAAACCAAGGCGGTCAGTCACTGCGGCTGCATGAGCACCCACCATGAAGCCATCCGGGGCATCTGAAAAATAGCCGATGAGTACTCGGTCAAAATCAGCTTCTTCATGAATTCGTGCCGTATTGGCAATCACCTCAAGGGAAAATGGCGGGCCTTCTGGCGTTACTATTTCTGACCCCACTCGCGGTGCGATCCATCCAATCATTTCTACAGGCAACGTTCTCTCCTACTTGCCTCAATGAACCATTAGTCTACCCACTCTGGTCCAATCTGTGGAGCGACGCTGTATCATCGCTACTTTACTCACCCAAACAATTTGCATCTACTCAGACAATGCAAAAATTCACCGTACATAGCCTAACGGCGTTGACCGCAGTCACACTAACCTGTGCATGCGCGCCCCTTTTTGTCAGCGAGGACCCAGACAACTTGTCGGAGATAGCCACAGAGGTGACAACGGCTTCCGGCTTGAAGGCAATGCAGGCCGGGCTGCCCACCCAACCGATGGTGCTCTTTATTCACGGCACACCCGGGTCCTGGCACGCGTTTAAGGACTATTTGGAACACCCCAAACTCATCTCTGAACTCAATCTCGTCGCGGTCGACAGAGCTGGGTTTGGACGGTCATCGCAGCTGCCGGTGGTCCCCTCCCTAACGCAACAAAGTCAGCTGATTGCATCTCTATTTGATCTCAACTTGTCTGACCGACCCATTGTGCTCGTGGGCCATTCCTTGGGCGGCTCGATTGGCTTACGTGTCGCATCTGACCACGGCGAGGCCGTCGGTGCCCTGCTCTCCATCAGCGCCGCACTAAGCCCGGTTCTTGGGCAGCCTCGTTGGTACAATCGGCTTGCCGCACTACCGCTCGTGAGGCACATCGTGCCCGGGGATCTGCAACTCGCCAACGCAGAGATCATGCCCCTGCGCGGCGAGCTCGAAATACTACGAGGCCAACTTGCCAAGATTCGAATGCCTGTGACGATCATCCAAGGCAGCCAAGATCATTTAGTGAGCCCGGACAATGCTGACTACGCAGAAGACAATCTGATTAACGCCCAATTGAAAATTGATCGCTTTCCTGACGAAGGACATTTTATTGTCTGGAGTCACGTTGACCACGTCGTCGCTGAGATTTTGCGGCTTTCTAAGCAGATATAAACCACCTTTTTGTCCTCATTGCTCTTACACTTCGACTCGGGAAAACCTGCAAAGAGTCTTTGAATGGCAATGTTGCAAAAAACACTACGCTCGAGTTTAGTGATTGATAGCGCGTCTGTTTTTACTCAATCCCTATTTCTCAAACGCTCCAGTTCCTAGGAGACCGTCATCATCTGCAATACCATCGCAAAGACGACGACAACAAACGGGCTAAAGACGGTTTCAGAGCCCTGCAAAAATCACCGTCGACCTGAACCGTGCTCAGCTACCCGGAATTTCTCGTTGAAGCCTTTCACGCTCGTACTCTTGCTATCACTACTAAACCAAACTGCGCTGGCGGCACCTGAAAAAACCTGGCAACTGAAACGTGACAACGACGGCATTCAGATTTACACAAAATCGCTAACCGGCTCTAAATTCAAAGCTGTAAAAGCGGAAATGGAACTTGCTGTGCCAACCCGAGAACTGGTCGCCTTAGTCATGGATACCGAGGCTTGCCCTGAATGGGCGGCGCTATGCAAAGCTTCTGAAATCGTGCAACAAACGTCCGAAACAGATCTGCACATCTACACGTTGACGCAACTACCATGGCCGGTAAAGGATCGTGATGCGGTCACACGCGTCGTTTGGACGCTCGATGACAGCGGTAAGGTAACAATGAGCGCCGAGTTCGTGCCTGGCATTGTGCCAGAAACGAAGAAAGCGACGCGACTCACCCGTGGCACGACAGCGTTTATATTTCAACCACTCGGCCCGGCGCAGACACGCGTGACCTCACACGCACACATCGACCCCGGTGGTGCAACACCGGCCTGGATCACTAATATGCTACTGGTCGACTCTCCGTTTGAGACGATGCAAGGTATACGCACCTTGGTGACAAGTGGTCGCTATCAGGATGCACAGATTGAATTCTTAGAGTCTGCTCCCGCGACGCAATGAAAGCGTTTGAATTCTGGCACCCACGCCTGGCTGAAGCCCCCTACTATGCTGCTTTACTGTTACGGTGCGCAGCTGCATCCTTGCCACCAAAGTATCTTGCAAAAGCAAACTATGCCCTCGATCACGGTGAGTTAGGTTTAGGGTCGAAATACAAAACACAACTTGCGTTCGACCAAGCTTACTTTCCTGCCACCGAACTTATCGACTTTGATCACGATGATCTTGAGCAAACCTACACAGAGATCGAACGGTTTGTGCAAGCGCAGCAAAACCAGGCTATTCTCAAACCGGACATCGGCGCCGTGGGTAAGGGCGTTATCAAATTATCCGCCCTCGAGCGTCCCTCATCCCAACTCCCCGAACTTTCTGGGCAATATCTACTGCAAGCCTATTGTGACTTACCCGATGAGTTCGGCATTTTCTTCGTCCGCCAACATGGCAACGGACGCATTACCGGTATCAATCGCAAACACTTTCCAACCGTCCTCGGAGACGGCCAAAGCACGTTGACGCAGCTGGCTCAGCGCCACGAACGATTTACAAAAAACTGGCAGATTTTCATGCAGTACCAGGATGGAGACGCTGTACTCGCTAGCGGGGAAGAAAGAATCTTGTCTTTTATCGGTTCGCACACGATGGGCTGCAAATTCACCAACGACCATCAGCTCATTACGCCGAGCCTGACAAACGCGATCGATCAATTTTGCGCTCATCAGCCGGGGTTCAACTTTGGCCGACTCGATGTTCGAGTCGCGAGCGAAGCACACCTGCAGCGTGGTGAGTTTGTTGTGATTGAGGTTAATGGCGTGGCGTCACTACCGACGCATATGTTTGACCCAGACTTATCCGTACAAGCGGCCTACCGAATCTTTCTGCAGCACGCGAAATTACTCGTTGATATCGCTGCCGAGCACCGTCACCAACCTATGGCCCTAAAGTCTTATTCCGACCTTTGGCGACAGGCAAAGGCGAACCACACTCTGTTGAACCAACTTCACGAACAATCTATGCGCAAGCCTCAGTCGTCATAGGCGAGGTATCGTTCTAACAATTCACCTTCTCCGAAATACATCTTGAGGTACTTGCGAGGCATTGCGGGGACATTCAATCTCAGCAAGAGACCCGGCGTGTTGTTGAAATTTCGATCAACCGCCGCCGCATGAAAGCGTGCACCCAACTTGTGATAGTGTCGAATAAGAACCGGTATATCTCGCGCTTCATCTTCTAACGCTTTGACGATGCGCGATAGGTCTTTCATTGTCATCGGTCGAGTTTCTGCCAAAAACGCCTGCCACTCTCCACCTAGATCCGGTTCATACGGATCTTCAGCTCGCACATCAGATCGAGGCTCTAACAATACGTCACGCATGACGGCCATAGCACGCGCATCATACAGACGTGACATCGAGACCACGCCATATAAACGCCGATATTGCGGGTTGTGGAGGAGATAGCGACTAATGCCACACCAGAGCAGAAATAGGCTGTAGGTATTTCGTTGGTAGTCTGGGGCAACAAACGAACGCCCAATCTCCAATAGAGGTGGGCCGGCATAAAACTCTTCAGCAAAGTCGAACATCTGAGCCAAATACACGCCCGCGTTACCCGCCTCCGCGCGCAGAAGGTCTGTCTTGCCAAGCCGATACGCACCGACAATTGCTTGTGCGTGCACATCCCACGCAAACAGGTGAAGGTACTTCTCATCAAAGCGATCACGGTCCTCGGAAAGACCACTTCCTTCTTGATGGGCTCTAAAGGTTAATTCACGCAAGCGGGCAATCTGATCCAATGTGCGTGGCAATTGGGTCACATCGCCGTAATAGACTAGGAAATTTTTGTACGCCATCAAACACTGCTCTTGAGGCAGCGCGTCAATCTCAGCACGCAGCTCGGCCTTCGGTACTTCCCGTGCAATAGGCAGCATTTCGCTGCTCTGGACGACCGCTTTTGGAAGCCCCATTTGCAGGCCGCGCAGGTAAGGGAGAAGTTCCTCTAATCGCTGCAAACGATCTTCAGGTAGTACTTCTTCGTTCATGAAACCCCTCCTGTTTCTGTCGTTCTACCAATCTATAACCGTCTTCTTTAACTCGGTCGATTTTCTTTAAACCGAAAACGTATAGCCCCGTGTACATCGCCCCGATGGCAAAACCAGGCAAGATTGTCATCCATATCGCCGGCGTCCCGATGAACACGTGAATCACATAGGGCATCGTAAACAATGCGATCAAAATGGTAATCATGACGTAAGCAACCTGATTTTTCGACTCAGTAAAACGTTTGAAGAGCCATTCCGTCACCAGCGTCATGACAAAGGTCAGGACAAAGCTATATCCACCTTGAACCAGACCAATCATTGTGGCGAGACCTGTTCCATGGTCGGCATTCACGTAGTAAGCCCAACCACCATAGACAGAAAAACCAGCAATAGCGGACAGAAAACTGCGCAGCAGGGATGCGTTACGCACGTCCGTTGGCATCCGGCAATACCAAATAGGTTTCCAAACCGGCACGCACTTGATCTTCACACCAGCGGCTCGTCGCCTTGCGATCGGCGCCTGCCACCATCGTAAACGCCTCGTGAAAGACAATATGAGCTGTGCATCGTTTTAGCCCAAGCGCTGAGACGAAATGCTTCAGGAACGGCGTATTGGGTACGGCAATGTTCGGATCTGGCAAATACCATGCATACCTGTCACGCTGGGCGCGCGACATGGGCTTGCCGTCATAATCCGCATAGACCACAGACACAGGCTGTATCACGTGTCCCTCTGCCGCGCGAAACAAACTACTTCGGAAGGGTGCGACATAATCGCCAGCGGTACTTGTACCTTCGGGAAATACGATAAGGCTGCGACCCTCGGCCAGGTGATCGCGCAACACCCTCACCTGTTCCGCAGCGCGTTGTGCTCGACGTTCTATGAAAACGGTGTTTTGTAAGCGCGCCAATTGCCCAAATACAGGCCAATCCGACACTTCAGACTTGGCCACAAAAGAACCTTCGATTTTGCCACCAAGGACAAATACATCTAGATAGGTCGCATGATTAGCGGTGTAAAATGTGGCCGCCCCTTCATGCCGCTCTCCATGGATAACATATTGAATATTAAAGATTTTTACAATAATTTCGTGGAATACTTCGGGGAATTTTCGCGCCAGCCTCCGGATTCGGAAAACGTTGGCAACCAGCAACACACTGGCCCCAATCGCTATCCAAACGATGAGCAGTAAGACAACGAACATCGCCTTGAGCTTTGATACCGGGGCGTTTTCAATCGCGGAGGCGCTGTGGTTTATGGCTCGTATCCTGAGGCCCGATCGTGGCACCAGTGTACTTTACCTCACGCTCGCAATCACCCTCAGCCTAAGCAACTTGGACCCATTGCCTGTTAGACTCGCGCCTTTATGAAGCTGCTTTGCACCCATGGCCACCGAACTTTCCTATACGGCAATCCAGACCGACAACATCACCCGTTTCAATGAAGTGCTCGGTGCTTACCTAGGGGCTCGTGCAGACGTGGGCGAGCGACTCACCAGCCTACTCGCCGAGGAACCCCAGATGCCCATGGCGGTTTGTCTACAAGGGTATCTCTTGAAGCTCGCAGCTCACCCCAAATTCGCAGCAACTCTGCAAACCTTCGTCGCTCAGGCACAAATTATTTCAGCGAGCGACCAATGCAACGACCGCGAGCGTCAACATATTCAAG
>JAQWQN010000118.1 GCA_029244465.1 Pseudomonadales bacterium | reverse complement strand
GTTCGCCATCGCAAACGAGATAGGCATTCGCAAAGCCGACACTGCGGCCCGCTTTCTGCACATCCACATGCACCTCAACCCACGCCCCTTGCTGGGCTGTACCAACAAAGTCTGTGGTTAGATTGAGCGTCGCGATCGGCGCGCCCGATCGGTTTTTGCTGTTTCCGGTGTCGAAATAGCCGTTAGCGCGCGTTTCCAGGCCGATATTTCGACCGAGCGCGATATCCGCTGCCGCACAAACCATCGCACCGTGCACTGTGCCCGCGCTGTTGCAATGGTGTTCCGCCACAATAAAACCAATGATTGCCGTGCTACGAACTTGTTTGGCATAGAACGGTCCAGCCCAGGTATTGAACGGACTGTCGGTTTGCATCTGCTCAAACCCGTCTGGCACCCCTGTCATTGAGCACTACGTTGGCTATGAATCACGATCTTGCCTGCCGCACAGAGCGCATCGATCTCAGCATCATCCGCACCCAGTTCAGTCAATACATCTGCAGTGTGTCTGCCTAAAGTCGGTGTCGGACCACGGACGGACAGAGGAGTAGTGCCAAATTTAACGGGGGGCGCTACGACTGTCATCGCTCCCACTTGGTCGTGCTCCAATCTAACCAAGTACTCATTGTCCCAGCATTGGCTATCATCGAGAACCTGCTCTCTGAAATTGACGGCACCCGCTGGCACGCCCTCCGCTTCAAACCGCTCTTGCCACTGCGCCGTCGTCTTGGTCCCGAGTTTCTCCATAACCTGTTCACGTATCGACTGTGTGTAGACCATGATGTCATCCGGCTCGAAACCTAGGTCAGCGAGCCCAGGGTCGTCAATACTGAGGATGTCTGCGACTTTGCGTCTTAAGCTAAGGCCGCCCGCCGCCAGGGCAAGATAGCCATTTTCAGTTGCAAACAGCCCATAATAAGGCGGTGCCACGGTGGGTTTTAACTGCTCACGGTGCTGAATCATCGTGTCCAGTGAGTCGCCGCGATTAAAAGCCACCTTCAAGTATTCGACAAACTCTTGCCGCCAACCATCCACCGCATCAATATGATTCATCGAGTTGTTTTGAATCACCAGAGCGGCTTGCAAGAGCGATACGTCCAAGCGCTGACCCTTACCTGTCTTCTCACGATAGTAGAGCGCAGTCGCAATACCCCACGCCATGAGTAACGCGGCGGTGTAATCGATAATCGGTTCACCATTAATCTGTGGTGCACCCGAATTTGGACTGGCAACGCCGGCATAGGCTTGCAGGAGAATATCCATACCCGCCTTTGCCGACATGGACCCCTGTTTACCAAACGCTGTGTTTTCGGCATAGATCAGCCCTGGGTTAGACCCCACCAGTTGCGGGTAGTCCAGACCGAGTCGCGCCGCTTGTCCTGGTCGGAAATTGGTCAGCACAACATCAGCCCTTGCAACCAACTGTTGAACAAATGATCGTACCCTCTCATCGGCCAAATCGATCGCGATTGATCGCTTACCACGATTCTTGTTGAGATACTGGCGCGCTTCCGTCGCACTCAGGCGCGTGCCATTGTGACGCGCATCGTCACCCACTAGAGGCTCTACTTTGACGACATCAGCACCGCCATCCGCGAACAACTGTCCACAATAGGGTGCGGCTATGAAGCGCCCAAACTCAACGACGCGGAGACCCTCATAAGGACCCGTCATCAAACGTCCGGAAGCCCCAGCACCCGTTTGGATATGATATTGAGTTGCACCTCATTGGAACCACCTGCAATCGAGCCAGCCTTTGAGCCCAACCAGTTGCGCGTGACGTCGCGCTCTTCTGCGGTGAACGTATCACCCTGCCAACCTAACGCCTGGGTACCACGCGCCTTTAATTGCAGTTCTAACTGTTCTTTTCGCAAGTCAGCCCCGCGGAGTTTGAATACGGATGTTGTGAAGCCAGGCGTACCACCCTCGGACTCTTCCACACTGCGCGACTGTGTCAGCGCCAGCGCTCTCGTATTCATCATTAACGCAGTGATCTCTGCCCTGAGAGAAGGATCATCGATCCGCCCGGCATCATCGGTACCGATATACGCTTTGGCCGCTTCGGTAATGGGGATGCCGGTAGTCGCACGAGCATCTCGACCTGATGCCGCTTGTGCCAAAGCTTGTATCCCCGATCGTTCGTGCTGCAAGAGGCGTTTACCAACGGTCCAACCTCGATTGAGTTGGTGAACAAGATTCTTTTTCTCAGTCACCGCATCTTTGAAGAAGGTCTCACAAAATTGTGAAGCACCGCTGATCAGCCTGATTGGCTGTACCGTCACACCGGGTTGATCCATATCAACCAGCATGAAGCTGATCCCTTCGTGTTTGGGCGCCTCCGGGTTCGTTCTCACCAAACAAAATATCCAATCCGCATGCTGGGCTAACGTCGTCCAGATCTTTTGTCCATTGATGACGTACTGATCACCATCCTCCACCGCACGAGTCTGCAAGCTCGCAAGATCGGAACCCGCGCCGGGCTCTGAATAGCCCTGACACCAACGAATCTCACCACTCGCGATCTTAGGTAAGTGTTCTGCTTTCTGTTCTGGCGTGCCATATTCAAGCAGCGTCGGACCGATCATGCTGACACCCATCCCGGTTAAGGGGATGCGAGCGTTTATTGCAGACATTTCTTCAAGCAACACAACGTATTCCCGCGTGGTAAGGTCCGCCCCGCCGTACTCTTCAGGCCAATGTGGGACGGTCCAGCCGCGGCTTGCCATCCGCTCTAGCCAGACATAGGACTCCGGATTGGTGCTACGCTGCTTGCTACCGCCGTTTACGATCTCTTCCTCGGGCATTTGACTGCGAATGCTGGCGGGACAGTTTTCCCCCAACCATTCTCGCGCGTCCAGTCGAAACTCTCGTAAACTCATCCCACGTCTCCTTTCCTAAACCTTTCTAAATCACTTACTGAGACGTTAGTTCGTCTCAACCAGAGCCAGCTTAAGCCTCTTCTGCCTCATGAAACACTTCTGCCCACGCTTCAATCGCATGTTCATGGCCATGGACCAGTTGGATCACGATCTGTCCGTAACCGGCCTCTCGCAACATTCGTACTTTCGCCACAAGCTCTCCTTTTGTGCCACTTAAGGTCATCGCGCGTATCATATCTGCAGAATACAAATGCGCTTCTTCGGGCCGCACAAACATTAGATGACCGCGATGATTCTGCAAGTACTTAGCATCCTCTGGCTCATAGCGGGCATGTTCCTTCAGATACGATCCATGCAGCTGAGCTAAAGGTCCTTGTGGCACTTGCCCACCCATGGCACCCATTTCATCAGAAAGGTTATGCATGGCTACCGCTGCCATCGGCCCGCCTTGCGCCTTGAGTCTTTTTTCGTCCTCTGCAGCATCACCCATCAAAACAGCTCCAAGGGCAAACAATGCCGACGGTAACTCGCCGTCGTTGCCGGCTTCACGCCACGTGGTTTGCATCGCCTGCAACGCTGCGACCGCACCTTGATCACCCCCGAAATTCAGCCATCCAGCACCCATCTGCGCTGTCAGTTGTTGTGATTTAGGGCCAAATGCTGAGATCCAAAGCGGTATCTCATCGGCAATATTGATCAGTCCTAGATCAGGGTTTAGAAACTGGATCTTGCGGTCTTTGCCTTCGAAATCCCACTCGATCATTTCACCTTTAACAAGAGAGCAGACGCGCTCTATATAAGTACGAAATTGTTTCAGCGGTACTGCACCCAGTCCCATCGTCCGTCTCGCCGTAAAACCTGTGCCAACGCCAAAGTCAATACGGCCAGGCGCTAACTTGTTAAGCGTCACCAAGGCATTGGCGGTCACCGGCTCTATACGATTAGTCGGGACCAAAACGCCGGTGCCTAACCTGATTCGGCTCGTGTTCTGAGCAGCCAGCGCCATGCAAATGAACACATCCGGATTCAGAAGTTGGGTGTCATAAAACCAAGCTGCATAGAAACCTAATTCTTCAGCACGTTGGGCCCAACGCCAGCTATCAACCTCCGACGCGAAGGCAATGGAATATTTCATAGTGTCCTCCTCTATTTCTCGAGCATACTATAGTTCGACACTGACTCAACTTGGGGCAAACATGCTTGATCTACATTACTGGCCAACACCAAATGGCAAAAAGGTAACCATTCAACTCGAGGAGTGTGGTATCGCGTACAACGTCGTAGAGTGCAACATAGGTCGGGGCGACCAGTTTTCAGAGGCATTCCTGACCATCAATCCGAACAATCGGATGCCGGCCCTTGTCGACCACGAGCCCGCAGATGGAAATGGCCCGCTTTCGGTCTTTGAATCCGGCGCCATCATGTTGTACATCGCCGAGAAAACGGGACAATTCATACCCTCCGACACACGTGGACGCTACGATGTCGTGCAATGGGTCATGTGGCAAATGGCGAATCAGGGGCCAAAGACTGGCGAGCTTGGCCACTTCAAACGCCTTGGCGACGGCGAAGGATCGCAAACCTACGCGATGACAAGGTTTTCCGACGAAGTGAATCGATTCTACGGCGTCCTCAATAACCAGTTGTACAACCACCGTTATCTTTGTGGAGACGACTATACGATCGCGGACATGGTTTGTTATCCATGGACTGCAAACTGGGAATTCCAAGGCCAAGACCTGAACGAATTCAAGTACTTTAAACGTTGGTTCGACGAGCTGAGCGAGCGACCCGCCGTGCAACGTGGCATGGCGGTCGGCAACGACCTCCGAAACGACCCTGCGACGTTGTCAGACGAAGAAAAAGCACGCCTGAAAGCGATGCTCTATAACCAACGTGCCCGCCCGGCCCCTGAATCCGGCGGACTCGAAAACTAAGCCGTTGCAGTTTAGGCCCATGGCCTGTTACTGACATCGGCACACACAACGTTTAATGGCCCGGCAAGCCTGCCTGCAGTGATAATTTGAACACTCGGAGACACAAATGACGACAACACTAGCGGCCGCAAGAAAAGCGTTGATCACATCCTCCATGGATGAGATCAAAAGTCTAATCAAACGTGCGGGCGTGACGCGGGCGTCACTCGACCATGTCAAGCAGGTTGTCATGACAATGACAAAAGAAACCGAGATGTTCGGGCACGATGAGTTTCCCTCACCGACACCCGACGAGGTCGCTAAAGTGTATCTGATCACTGACGATCAGAGCGGCGATTTTTCTCTGTACCTCATTAGTGCGCAGCCGCTCGGACCATCACCAGTTCACGATCACGGCACCTTTGCCGTGATCGCAGGTTTGCAAGGAAATGAAGAAAACACACTCTACAAACGATTGGATGATCAATCTGATCCAGCTAAGGCTCAAGTTGAAGAAGACTATAAAGTCACGTTATCTAAAGGCGACGCCATTGCATTCATGCCCGAAGATATCCATAGAATTCAAGTTACATCAGAGATACCCACACGCCACTTCCACCTATACGGCAAGGGATTTGAACAGCAGACCGATCGGCTCGAGTTCAACTTGGCTGATGGCACGGCCAAGTCCGTCGGCGGGTCAATGATTCCGGTCGACGACTCTCGTCGGGTTCTGTAAGGCAGGATGGTGAGTTCCACAAGGTTAGTTTCACCAGACGAGCTTCAGGCGATACTACTGGGTGAGTCCGAACACGCATTGATCGACGTGCGTGAAATCGACCCGTTCTCACAAAATCACCTATTGTTTGCGGTGCCGCTACCGCTTGGGCGCCTGCCGCGGCCGCGGGTCGCTCTCCCGGTGGCCTCTTCGCGGACGGGAGGCACTCGTATTGGACGGAGCCCGCGGGCGTGCCTCGACCTACGGGGGTGTCTACAGACTCCGGCGGGCCAGGTGCTCGTTGGGGACCGGTGGGAGCTGCTCGTGGGGGTCGTCCACAGCAGCGCCGTGGCCTGAGGGGGCGGGGCCCGCGGGCTCCATCAGCCGCGTC
>JAQWQN010000117.1 GCA_029244465.1 Pseudomonadales bacterium | reverse complement strand
CTTCGCCATCTTGATCAACCGCGCGCCAAAGGTAATGCTGTTCGCCTCCAATTTTTACAAACACTTCGTCCAGAAAGTAAGTGTCGCCTAAGCCTTGATGCCTCTTTTTAACCGCTGCGCAAACTCTGGACCGAATTTGTTTACTCAGAGTCGAATAGACTCGTAACTTACATTGATATTTCGCTCTGCTAGTAAATCTTCAACGTCTCGAATACGAAGATTGAAGCGGTAGTACAGCCAAACTGCGTGTTAAACGATTAAACGATTAAACGATTAAACGATTGAACGATTGAACGATTGAACGATTGAACGATTGAACGATTGAACGATTGAACGATTGAAGGCGGGAAGCGATGTCGTTTGTAGATGTTTTTCATTAGGCTAGGTTGCCAGCGGAGTGAGTAACTTGTCAGTACCGTATCGTTCGTTGTTTTTACTCATCGCAAAAGGATCGCTGAATTGGGCCAACTTGTCACGCTGCCGAATTCGTAACGAATTGCCTCCATCGCGGGTTTGAGTGGCGATGGAGGCAGGCGTCTGTCTTTGCTGGATCCGCTTTTGCAGAACTCACAAACCTAACGGAAATAGATCGCTTGCCAGCCAGTACAGCCACGGCCTGGGAGATGCATACTCAACGCGCGCGCGCATCTGCCAGCGCCACATCTCCTACTCGTTCTAACGCTCCACGATCGGCAATGTCGCCAAATTGCGCACTAAACCAACTTCGCAACGGCGCGTCGGCCTCGGTCGGTACATAGTACCCCTGGTGCGTGATCGTCTCCCCCAGTAGCTGGCGCTGTACAAGTGAACATCGAGCCAGTACAGCGTCCGGCATGTGCTGATAATCCACTGGTCGCAACACCCGATAGCTATAACCGTAGTAGAGGGCCAGGCGACTTTGTGTGGAAAAATTCGGTGCCGCGGCGTGCCATACACCCTGCTGGAAGATCACCGCGTCACCTGCCTTGGCCAGCATCTGTGTGGCCCCAGCGGGATCGATCGAGTCTGGCGGAAACGGCGGTGGACCCTGTAAACGGTGGCTACCTGGCACCAGCATCAAGGCGCCCATGTCCGGCTCGGGTAGATCGCGCAGAAAATACGCCACCTTGAGACTACCGAACGCACGCACGCCGTTGACTCCGATGAACGGAATGCCACCGTCGCTGTGCCATCCTGTTAGCCTCCGCTTATCGGAAGGGTGCGCTTCGATCAGGTTGGATTGCTGCAACTGGATATTAAAGTGGCCAAGCAGGCGCGCCACTGCGGCAAAGGTGCGCGGCGCAATCATCAACTCGAGAAACTCGGGATGTTTATCAATCACGGGCCGGATGTTTAGACCGCCTTCCACTTTTGATCGATGTGGATGGCGTTCCAAGGTTTCGCGGATCTCCTCGATCGCAGCGAGTAGCCGCGCAACCTGTGCGTCAGGTAAGGCGCCGGGAATCACCACATAGCCCAGTTCGTCGAACATCTGCATCTGACGAGCCAGTGCCTCATGGTCGACGATGACCTCGTCAAGCTCTGGCTCATCGACAATAGTGTTGGCACTCTTTTCCATGACCGACCCCTCTCGTTTCTTGGTGACATGATCCGTCGGTAATCGCACAGATGCAATGAGCTGTACGCTGACTGGTCGATGCGGAAAGATCGGTTCCTGCAGGTCTTCGGTTTATCGTTGAGTGGATTACCCCGGCACTTTACCGCCCTCGTTACTGCACCCGGCGAATCTCTTCCGACAGCGAGAGCACATAATTGCGAACCGCCGCAGATTGGGCGCCGGTCAGCTCCATTCCCGGCATGCCACTCGCGCGCTTCGACCCACCAATGACGATTGCATCCCATTGCGCGTGCGTCGTTGCGTCTGCATAGCGCAGGTCGGGCACAGAACCACCGAAACGAGCGACGGCGTTGCTGCCATGACAGAATTTACAGGCCTCCTTGTACACCGCTGCACCCAAGGCGACGACGTCAGCAGGTGCGTCCAGCCTTGGTTGATCAGGCAGCGGCGGATTGGCTGCGGGCTTGACCGCTAGCGGCTTGTAGCCACCGAGCGTGAAAGCGAGCAGGCGAGTGGGTCCAAGCGATGCGTCTGTTGAGTGCATCTGTGGGTATTGGAATTGCAACCCACCGCCAGCACCGATGGGTATGATCACGTACTGGAGGCCATCGATTGAGTAACTGGCAGCAGTAGAATTGATGGCCGAGCCGGTCTGAACCGACCAGAGTCGTTCACCAGTAGCTGCATTGTACGCTTCGAATCGGCCTGCAGCGGTGCCTTGGAACACGAGATCGCCGCCAGTCGTCAACAACCCGCCGTTGAAAGGAAGATCACGATCCACAGACCATCGGACACGACCGTTTGTGGGATCTATCGCGACCAACTTGCCTGGGGCATGCGGTTTACCGTCGATTTCTGTGAGCATGACAATACCTTCGCCACCGCGATCACTTGATCTTTCGGTTGGTAGGTCAATCACCGGAATGTAGGAGAGCGCTTGTCCCGGATGAAACGCCATGGGATTCCAACCGTGTGCCCCCCACACGTTCGGCCAGATGTAACCCGTCGCTCCTTCCGTAAAATTCCAGAATTCACCCGCCGGATTATAGTTTGGCTTGCCAGTTTCAAGATCGATGTCTGTCGCCCAATTGGTTTTGGCGAACTTGCCAGCGGTCAGTAATTCTCCGGTGTGCCGATCCAGGGTGTAGTGAAAGCCGTTCTTGGGCGCAATCAACAACGTCTCGCGCTCTTCATCTTGGATCGTGAGGTCCGCTAAAACGATGTTCATCGTGGCGTTATAGTCCCAACTGTCTTTGTCGACGGTCTGGTAATGCCAACGATACGTGCCGGTCTCTGCATCGACCGCAACGATCGAGGATAGAAACAAATTGTCACCGCCAAGCGGACTACGTTCTGCATGCCGATACGGGTAGGCGCCGGACGTCCCAAAGAACAGTAGATTGGATGCTGGATCGTAAGTCATCTCGTTCCAGTTGTGACCACCGCCGCCGTGCTTGGCGAGCGTATCCCCAGACCAGGTTTTTGCGGCCATCTTGAGTGCAGGGGTATCATTTTCTTCGGCCTTGTCGCTCGGCTCGATATAGAAACGCCACTGTAGATCACCGTCAGTAGTATAGGCTGAGACATAACCACGGTTCTTCAGTTCCGATTCCGATCCGCCGTTCCCTACAAATACTTTGCCGCCACCCACGTAGGGTGAATCTGTGATGAAGTAGCCAGCGGCGGTGTCGCAGGTCTGCCGAGTCCAGAGATGGGTACCTTGCTGCGCATCCAGCGCAATCAGCCTACAGTCGGCGGTTGTTACGAACACCATATCGTCCCAAACGGCAACGCCACGGTGGGCACGCGCAAGCCAAGCCAGCGTTGGTTGTTCGGTGATCGCTTTGCGAACCTTGGGATCGTACTGCCAAAGAATGTCGCCACTGCTCGCATCAAGCGCCAACACAATCGAGTAGGCCCCGGAAAGATAGATAACGCCGGCGATTGCAATAGGGGTAGTGGCCACGCCATCCGGTATCGGCAGATCGGCAGACCATGCTAGCCCTAACCGATCTACATTAGCCGCGTTCAGCTGATTCAGTGGTGAGTAGTGCTGGCCGTTAAAGTCGCCACCTTTCAAAGCCCAGTTCGTGTCGGTGTTAGCGGGTGTATTTTTATCGTCATCTTCCTGTGCTGCTAAAAGATTGGTCGCTGCTAGAGACGAGCTGCACAACATGACCCAAACTAGAACCGCTTTAGTGCTGAACAATCTCTTAAGCATGACTTATCTCCAGGTTTTCTTGCGCGGAATTATTCGAAGGACAGGAAATATTAACGCTGTTTTGACGGCGATATGAAAGTATCACTGTTATTGGATGTTGGTTGGAAAAGAGACCGGCCAGATTCTGGGGCCATAGCCGTACGCAAAGGTTGGTGCTTGGCCGAGGTACTGACAAGTTAAAAATTGATGTTGAGTAGAGGGAAGTTCAACATTCAACCTAAGCGGTCACAATCGTATCCCAAGTCGCAAATGATCGAAGCTAAAACAACTTGAAGGTTCGTCTGCAAAGCGAATGTCGGTTGAGATTGAACAGATTGAACAGATTGAACAGATTGAACAGATTGTAGAGAGCAGCATGACTGTCCAGGAATCGTTGTGCCTGCGTGATCGCCTTGAATCGTCGCATGACGCGCTCTCGAACCCGAGTAGGTTGATGTGAAAGCTCTGCTCGATTATTAGCGCACTGTTCTGTGTTGTGTTTCGCTCCAGGGATCAGTGACCGGTGTGCAACGCTATAGCTGCGCAGTTTATCGGTGATAATCTCTCTCGGTAAGCCGCCTGTTTTGAGAAATCGTTGGAAGAAACGTTTTGCCGCCTTGGCGTCTCTTCGGGTTTGCAAGTACACGTGGACGACCTCGCCATCTTGATCAACAGCGCGCCAAAGGTAATGTTGTTTGCCTCTAATCTATAGGAACACTTCGTCTATGTTGTTTCAGGAGCAAGTTTTCCGCTATGACACTCTTGATTCCACCACGCGTGAACGACTTCGCGAGTAACACGAGCAAGTGGATAGCAAGTAGCGTGACGGCTCTCATGGCACGCATCCTAGATGGATGGGTTATGACTACAAGACTGGTATTTGATCTGATATTTTGACGTGAGTATCAATTCGCCATGCACAGGCGGTTAATTGGTCCGTAGCAGTTGAAGCAGATTTGTTCCAATCGGAGCTAACTTGTCATTACCCTCGGCTGTTATATTAAAGATTAAGCCAGTACCTGGTGCTTTTTCTCTCACCCGTCGTTTTCAAAATGCCTTTGGATGCTAAATCCTGTAAGTCACGTGTTGCGGTTGATGGCGAGGTTTTCGAAATCGTTAGATAGTTCTTTGCGCTCAAGCCCCCTTCAAACCCTGTTGGGCCTGCAGCAAAAAGCCTGGATATAACTTTTTGTTGTCTCTCATTCATCATGGCCTGGAAATGGTCATAGAACTTCTTTTTGGTTATCAAAAACTCAACGATCGCAAGGGTTCGAGATTGTGCATCCAGTATCGTGTCGCCGAAATAGAGTAGCCAATCTGTAAGCTCGCAAGTGTGGTTGTGCGCTTCTAATGCAGCATAGTATTCCTTCTTCTTTTCCTCGATGACTGTTGAAAGTGAAATCAGCGAAGCGTGTCCGGCATCCTGAGAAAGGGCTTTTTCAGAAATGGCTCTGGCGATGCGCCCATTGCCATCTTCGAAAGGGTGAATATTCAGGAAGTAAAAATGGGCGATACCTGCTCTTGCCAGCGGCAAGAGTGTTTTTGTCCCGCCTGGACTCGTCGCT
>JAQWQN010000114.1 GCA_029244465.1 Pseudomonadales bacterium | reverse complement strand
CATGAGTTGATCATGAAATGCTGGAAAGAAGAGGAACCGTTCGCGTTTAACGGTCGCTATAACAAATTGCGCTACGCCAATTGTTGGCCGAAACCAATACAGAAAAATCCACCTATCTTTATCCCTGGGGGCGGCAGCCTGGAAACCTATGACTTCTGCATCGAGAATGACTACGTCTATTGCTACCTGAGTTTCTCTGGTTTCAAACGCGCAAAGCAGCTCATGGACGGTTACTGGCGGCGGGTTGAAGAATGCGGCAAGGATGATTCACCTTATCGAGCAGGGTTTGCGCAGACAATTGTTGTTGCCGATACGGACGCTGAGGCTGAACGCGATTATCGAGAACACATCGACTACTTCTACAACCGCTGTCTACATGTTTATCCCGGCTTCGCCGATGCACCAGGTTATCGCACCGTCAAGACGCTCAAAGAGAACGTCACCTCACAGATGACACGCTCGGCGGTGGGCGATGTCTCCAGCATGAGTTGGGATCAACTGGTGGGCGAAGGCTATGTCATCGCTGGCTCCCCATCCACGGTGACAGAGCAAATGCAAGAGCTCATCTCGACGCTACGCGTCGGCAACCTGTTTTGCCTGCTTCACGTTGGTGATATGCCACAAGACAAATGCATGCGCTCAACCAAGCTCTTTGCCGAAGAAGTCATACCAAACTTAAAAGATGCCTGGCCTGATCATGCCGATGACGACCGTTTCTGGATACACCCAATAAACCAGGCGCCTCGATCAGGTGTCGATCCGGTAAATGTCGACTCAAGCGTAGGCGTCTGATATGAACAGTCAACTGATTCAATTTACTGGTGCCGCGGGGTCAAAGTTCAGTGTGCGAGTCTATGAAGGCGGCGCTGGACCGGAACTTCTCTTTCTCCACGGTGCCGGGGGGTTGTTGCAGGATGACCCTTTTCTCGCGCGCTTGTGCGAACATTTCAAGGTCACCGCGCCTCTGCTTCCAGGCTACGAAGACTCCGAGGGAATGGAAGATCTTCGCGAGATGCTTGACTTCACCTTACACACTTATGATGTTTGGCAGCAACTCAATCTAACCAACCCGATCGTTGTTGGCCACTCCATGGGTGGCATGATTGCTTCCGAGATGGCCGCCATTGCGCCCGAGAAGATTGACAAGCTGGTTTTGTTGGCGCCTGCTGGACTTTGGTTAGATGAAGAGCCGATCGCGGATTTATTCGCCGCATTGCCCTACGAACTGCCGGGGCTACTCTTCCACGATCCAGACAAACATGGCGAACTACTATCCGCTGGGGGCGATCTAGACGACCCCGCATTTCTAACTGATTTTATGGTGGGCAACGCGCGCAGGCTTGGAATGGCAGCAAAGATCCTCTTCCCAATACCTGATAGAGGCTTATCGCAACGACTCTATCGCGTGCAAGCAAAGACAGCGGTGGTTTGGGGCGGTTCGGATAGGCTAATCCCTCTTGCTTACGCCGACGAATTTGCCAAAGCAATCAGTGGTGCTGAAAAACACATTGTTTCCGAGGCTGGCCACATGCTGCACTACGAGCAGACGGATGACGTACTCGCCATTATCACTGGACTAGACAACCGATGAGTGAAGAATCAATACAACACCTTGGGCAACTCATTGACGAGTCCCAACATATCGTCTGTTTTACCGGCGCCGGTATCAGCACCGAGTCGGGTATACCCGACTTTCGTAGTCCAGGTACCGGGCTCTGGACGAAAATGAAGCCTATTCAATTTCAAGATTTTATGGCCTCCGAAGAGGCGCGACAGGATTCGTGGCACCGGAAATTTTCAGGCGATAGAACCATGGAGAACGCCACGCCCAACCCAGGACACCATGCGCTTGCGCGACTGGTCGAAGACGGCAGATGTCACGCGATCATTACCCAAAACGTCGACAACCTACATCAGAATTCCGGTGTCCCAGATGAGAAAGTCATCGAACTCCACGGCAATGCCTGTTACGCCACGTGCCTTGCTTGTCACACACGGTACGAGCTTTCTGATCTGGAGTCTGAATTCAAAAGTTCGCAGCGTGTTGCACCATGCAGCCGATGCGGTGGCATCATCAAAACAGCGACAATTTCATTCGGACAATCGATGCCTGAAGCAGAAATGCGTCGCGCGCAAGCGGCTACACAAGCGTGTGATCTGATGATTGTTCTGGGCTCTTCGTTAAGCGTCTATCCGGCGGCGGGATTTCCAGAATACGCGCAGCGTGCGGGCGCTAAATTGGCGATCGTCAACCGAGAGGAAACGCCTTTAGACGATGTGGCAGATGTGGTCGTCCGAGAACAGATAGGCCCGACGATGTCGCTAGTTGTAGGTCTGAACTAGTTGCCTTGTAAAGGACCTTAATTCGGCAAGCGAACTCACGCGCTCAACTTTGCTACAAAATGGCGCATAGCTCAGCATATCCGAGTCTGCCACTTGCCAGTACTCTCTTGGTTCAGGGTTGAGCCACAAGGTTCGTCGTGCCCGATGGCTTAACGCTTTGAAGATTTGCGCGCGCGCGGGATGGAAGTTACTGCGAGCATCGCCAAGAATAATTAATGTCGAGCGCCGATTCATATCGTGATGTACGAGGTTGCGGAAATCAACGAATGCACGCCCGTAATCCGTGTTGCCACCAGCCCAGTCGAACAAAACACTGTCGATCGCCGCCTCAGGGTTCTCCGTACTGAAATAATTACTGATCTCTCCGAGCTTATTCGAAAAGGCGAAGGAGCGAACTTTAGGCAATAGATCGTGCAAGTAGTGTGTCACCAACAGCATCACCCTTGAGATCTGCGCAACTGAGCCACTAACGTCACACAGCAAGTAGAGCGTGCCCTCCTCTTTTCGCTTTTTCTTGTAGGCAAGTTCCATCATCGTGCCGTCATACGGCAGGTTTTTGCGCAGCATCCTAGCGATGTCTAGATTGCCCTTGGACGACCGGCGACGATGTCGGCGATATTTGTTGTGCAGTTGCGCTGCGAACTCTTTTACTGCGGATTCAACCTCAGCTTGGTAACCCTTTGGGATCTGGCTCAGTTGCGCTGTCAGCGCACTAGTACGTAGGGTCTGTCTTGCCGGTGCAGCAGCGACTATTTCGTACTGGGTATCGACAAACCGTTTGATCTCACCCCGCAGATACTGACCCAAGTAAGCTGCGCCCGCGTGTTGCTCGCCCTGAAGGTTTGAGAGGAGCTTGTGCAATGCATCGACGCCAAACGCGGCATTGAGTTTACGCACAACCGCCCCCTTGTCGCGGAGGAAGCGTATTTCATAAAGACCGACCTGTTCAGCAATCGCAAACAATTGAGCATTCAGCTGCGTTGTGTCCTGTTTGAGAACCCATTGAACGACGCGAGCCGCGTCACGGTTTTCTTTTTCAAGTTCCGTCACTAAGGATTGCAAATCTGTGTTTCTTAGCAGGCTCTTCATGGAGGAATCCAGAAAAGTCGCTATGCCGAAGAAGCGGTCAAAACATTCGCTGAATTTTGATTTATCCCTAGTCGATTTCGCAAGTGTTAGCGATAGTGAGCGTTTGAATAGTCCAAGGTCGCGGACGCCCACCGCTGCCAAAATCCTGAGCGCATCGAGCGATTCTGCCGGACTGACGGCAACGTCCGCGTTTCGCAACGCGTGCACGAAGCGTGTGATTGTTTGCTCCATGCGCTTAAGTCTACACTGGACTGATGCACAGTATTAATGACGCACTTTCCGTACTCGCTCCAGATTGGTCGCTGGATGAAGTGGAGGTTATCGAATTCCTAGAAGGCGGTTACTCCAATTCAAACTATTTTATCCGCTATTCCAGCCGCGAGTTCGTTGTGCGAATTCCTGGCCGCGCCCAACCCTTTGTAGATCGTGCCCATGAAGAATTGTGGCTAGAGAATCTTCCAGCAGGCATTTCCGCTCAGTTGATGGGCTTCGATCAGGGGACCGGCGCGATGTTGTCCCAATGGGTGGAGGGGACATTGCTTGTGGACTGGTGGGCATCAAGAGAGCCGGCACAGCTGGTGACATTCTTGGCAGATCTTCATAGCCAGTTACCAGATGCTCATCGAACCTATGACTTGGAGGCGTTGGTTGCGGCTTACGGCGTAAATGACTTCATGCCCATGCGAACAAACGGGGCGGTGACGACGTGTCACAACGATTTAAACCCATGGAATATTATCGTCACGAAGAAAGGGTGGGTGACACTGGATTGGGAGTTTGTGGGTCGTAACGACCCTATTTTTGATCTGGTCGGTTTGCACCAAGGCCTGGGGCTGCCTGAGCATGAATTAGTCCCTCTGTCCCGATCATATTTGCACATGCGTGGACCGTATTTCGAGGAAAATCTAGAAGTCCGTTTAGCAGCCTGCTTGCACAATTACTGGTTACGTGAATATGCCTGGGCAGTCGATCAGTTGTTGCGCGGTAACGAACGGATCGAAGTGAGCAATCAGCGCCACACTGCACTCAAGAAACTTCGGACGCTAGCGATGGCTTGAGCGGTCCGCTTATGGTCTAGCCCGTCAACTTCCGCGAATTGTAGATTTCGATTGACTAAGTCCGTGCGATAAATTTGATAGAGTCGCTTCCGATCCTTTGCGTTTTCCCTTTGCGCATCGATCTGCCATGGCAGATCTGGACGACAAAGTAGATAGAAGCGATTAGAGTCCGTCTTGTAGCGCTCGGACAAGGTGTTCGGGACTGGCCCAAAACGCTCTGACCACCAGATCGATACGACCTGATGGTCTGTGTCGCAAACGGTGATTTTTTGTTCGAAGCTAGCATGCGCTTCAGCAGCGGATTGGCACTCTGCAATCTTCAGCAGATCAGAAGGTTGATACCTGCCGACCAAACCCTGCTGATCAAGATAGTCTCGCGCTTGCTCTGCAACTAGGCCTGCAGCGAAGGATTCTGCAAGGATTCTAGCAAGCGTTGTTTTGCCGCAGGATTCAGGGCCGGTTAGGACAACTGTCGTCATGCTGCTAGGGAACGTGGTGGTGGCATTTGATCCTTCCACGTGCGCCAACCAATGACCGCCATCCAAATATAGACCGCATAGAGACCGACGTAAAAGTAGAGCTGCGCATCTTCCTGGGCCTTCAGTAAATATAAGCCCACTGACACTACATTGACGACGAACCAAAGCAGCCAACTCTCTAAATATTTATGTGCAGACATCCACATTGCGACAAAGGAGACGGTCGTCGTGAAGCTATCAGGGTAAGCCAAATCAGCATCTGTGTAAGTGTCAAAATACCAACCCATCAGTCCAATACCAAAGAGGCTGATGACGAGCACAATTAATCGCAAACGCTTTGGCATCTCAGCGACCTGAACTTGCTCAGTCTCGTGTCGCCGGTCTAGATCACCCCGTAGCCAGAACCACCAGCCGTACGCGTTCATCAGGACGTAATACAGGTTTAAGAGGACGTCGGCGTAAAGTCGATTGTTAAACATCACCACTACCGTGATGACACTGTAGAGGAGCCCGATTGGAAAGGTGAGGATGTTCTCGCGAATGAGAAGCCAGACGCAAAGAATACCCGATAGGAAGCCAATCAGTCCTAGCCAGTTGGCGCTAAGCCACGCAACGATTTCCACTACTTGTAACGCCGATTAAGTTAGCTCAGCATACTAACCCAATCACGTTAGACCACCAGGTTGTTTGTTTAAGCGGCTATCTGAGCCCTGCGCAACAACGCCAAGGGCTGGCAAGTCGTAAAATTGTAGGTACCATCTTTTAAACGTAGGCATTGGTACTCCAATTGAAAGGGTACCAGTTCGCCAAAGGATCCCACTTCTGCAAGCAGTTCCTCCGAAAAAGGAACGAATACAGGGTTAACGCTCGTGCTCTTATAATCAACATTCATTTGCCAAAATCCTTCCTACGGTTGCGCGCTTCCCTAGCCCTTCAAAGGCTTAGGATCAGCAATTCTCTAGCTCTTTATTTCGCCAGACGTCATGTACGCATTGAACCATCGGATTCACAAACCAAGGTGCAGCAATAAGTGAAGCTCCAGGAATAATCATGGAGATATACTTAAGAGTGCGCGAGATCTCACTCACAGCTTGCACGTCGAAGCTTAAAAACCGCTAGAATTGCACCAATTGGAGCGCACTGGAGTACTTATGGCAAAACTCATCGCCATCGTTGAAGATGATCCGGATCAACGGTCGAACTACACCGACGCGATCGTCAAAAAAGGCTACAGCGTCACCGCGTATGGTAGTCGTGACGAAGCCTTGGAAGGCATAGACCAAGACCTGCCCGATCTCGCGATACTCGATATTATCCTCGGTGAAGAGGTTGATGGGGGATTCCAGCTCTGTCGCGACCTGCTTGCGAAAGCGCCTAATCTTCCTGTAATTTTTTTGACTGAGCGCATCGACGAGATTGACAAAATTTCCGGCTTGCGATTGGGCGCCTGGGATTATCTGCCGAAACCGATATCCCTGGACTATCTGGCTGAACGTATCTCATCGCTTCTGCGAATTAACGAAGCACGTGGTCAAAACCAAAAACGGGATAGTGCCACTGCGCGGCAGATAGGAAATCTCGCACTCGATCAAGAGGCCCTCCTCGCCTCATGGCAGGGAGAGCGTATTGATCTATCAGGTACTGAATTCAGGATGCTCGCGAAACTGGTTCGCATGCCGGGCCACGCAGTGAGTTATGAAACCCTTATGAACGCGACCATGCAGAGCCTCGTGACTAACAACACGATCAACACGCACATGCGCAACATACGCAAGAAATTCGAAAAAATTGATCCTGAGTTCGCTTGCATCAAAAGTGAATATGGTTATGGGTACCGCTGGTCCCAGCAATGAAACTGAACGGCGCGATTCGTGGACCGCGACTTGGCACAAAGTTGGCCTTGCTCGGTTTTGCCTTGTTGATTATCCCTGGATTCAGCTATCGACAATTGGTCCAGATGGAACAGTTGCTCATTCAAATCCAATCTCAGGCGCTACTGCTCAACGCAAGAAACATATCAACGCTGTTCAACGGTCGAGATGACTTGTTCGAGGACCTCCCCGTCACGCTCGAACAATTTGATCCGTTGTTTGCACACCCACTGCAGAACCCTGTTCGTCTGGATGGGTTTGCAGATGATTGGGAGGACGATTTGGAAGATGAGTACATTACCTTTCAGTCGGGGCGAGTAGATGATGGCAATTACGCTCTACTTCTCGGAGAACGCGATGGACAGCTCTATGGGCACCTGAAAATTCGTGACGATACGCTGATATTTCGTGACCCAGAGTACTTACGTTTAGACAATTCAGATCACGTTCGTATCCTTTTCATTTCCCAAGATGGTTCAGAAGGAAGGATCAGTCTCATCCCGGTGCAGAACGAAGAAATGACGGGGTTTGCCATGGACAGCGACTGGCGCTTCGCGGAGACAGGCAGTGCCGACAATCGTATTCAAGGGCGGATCGTGAGCGGCGACGGTGAGCTTCAAGTCGAGTTTAGATTTCCGATTGAACTCCTGGGCTCGCGCCGCTTCTTTGGCGTGAACTGGGTAGATGTGGATGACCCGGTCGGCCGTGAGGTTGCGGGCATTACCCAAGGGTTACCGACCGCCGGCAAGCAAGGCTTTAACTTAGTCGTGCTGCAAACCCCAGAGGTACGCAATATTGTCGAAGGATTAGGCTATTCCGGTGCACGAATATTGGTGGTTGATACGGACAGAAGAGTCCGCGCAGAAATCGGCGCGGTGCAGTCCGAAGATCCTGTCGTCGAAGACGACACGTGGATATCCTTTGGGGCAGCGTTTGCTGCTATCCGCCCATGGATACACACCGCCGTCATGGGCGAAT
>JAQWQN010000072.1 GCA_029244465.1 Pseudomonadales bacterium | reverse complement strand
CAAGACTAGCCCCTTCAGATCCTCACCGTCCTCCGCTGCCAGTGCTTTGAGAGCAGCAGCCACATCTCTGCTCGTGTTGTTTTGGAACTGTGAAATTCGCACGTAGCCATAGCCAGGTTCTAGCAGGCGGCTCTTTACTGATGTCACGCGGATGATTGCTCTCCTTAGTCTGACATCAAAGGCATCTTCGTCTTTGCGAAGGATCGAGAGACTTACTGGCGAACCAGGTACGCCACGCAGAATCTTTATTAGCCGAGATAACTTCACCCCCTTAATCGGGTCACCATTAACCGCGGTGATTCGGTCCCCGGGTTCTAATCCAGCGGCGGCGGCCGGAGTACCGTCCATTGGCGCAACCACGGTAAAATAGCCATCGACCAGACCGAGTTCAATTCCGATTCCACCAAAGCGTCCGGAGGTTGTGGTTTGCAGCGATTCAAAGGAGCCTGGATCTAGATAAGCAGAGTGCTCATCGAGACCATTCATCATTCCCTCGATCGCAAACTCCAGCAATGCTTCTTCGCTGATCTCGGTAACATAACTTTCGGACACCTGACGTAGCGCCTCTGACAGTGTGCGTGATGGGTCAGGCGCTTTGTCTCGTGTATACAGGTGCGCGCCGACACCGAGAGCGAGTCCGGTGACGATACTTAGGATGATTCCGATCAGCGTGAGAGGTCGCAATACCATGCGCCGAGTGTGGCAGCTTAGCTGCGATCGATCCAGCCGATCGGGTCCTTGGGTTCGCCCCGAAAACGCACTTCGAAATAGACCCCAGGGTCTTGCTGGCCACCACTGTTACCGGCATCAGCTATGATTTCTCCGCTTTCGACCAGGTCGCCTACTTTTTTGTGGAGTACGTCGACGTGACCATACAGGGTGAGGTAATCGCTACCGTGATCAACGATCGTGAGAAAGCCAAAGCCACGCAGCCAATCTGCAAAAACGACTCGTCCGCGGAACACGGATGTCACCGGACTCCCTTGCGGAGCGGCAATGTCGATCCCGTGCCAACGCAACCGATTGTCTGCACGGGGACTGCCAAAGGCATGGCGAACGCGACCTTGTACTGGCATAAGGAGCGCGCCCCGAGCGGCAATAAAAGCCGAGCCATCTAATTCGCTTGCTCGTGTTCGCAATTGTGTAAGCAGTGTTTCTAAGCGTTCGCGGTCGCGTATGAGACGGTTGTGTTCTTCTTCCTTGGTTTCTTGCTCGGCTTCGAGCGCAGCGACCAATCTACTCCGCTCCGTGCGCTGTGCCGCGAGCGTTGATTGTTCCTTTTGCAAATCCGCGCGACGCCCATCCAAACTTGATTGACGGTCAGTTAGCGCCACGTTTGTCTTGGCGAGCTGTGCGAGCGTTTCTTTGTATTCGGCCATGAGATCCAAACGTGAAGCGCTGAATTGGCGGTGATAGCGCATCATGCGGTCGAGCGTATCGGGTGACTCCTGATTAAGTAGTTGTTTGAGAAAATCTTGTCCAGTCAGGCGATAGGCTGCGCCGATGTGTTTAGCAATGTGTAGGGCTTGCGTTTGTTGCTGAAGTTTGAGTTCTTGCGCTTCCGCGATCAGGTCCTTGAGCTCAGCTCGAAGTTTTGCAAGGTCCTGAGTCGTGACTTTGACCTCTTTGTTAAGATGGGAGATGTCTACGTCTTGGCGCCGTATATCGGCCAACCACCGCGTACGTTTTTTCTCTGCTTCGGAAAACCATTGGTCGAGCGCGTTCAGCCGCGCAACGGTCTCTTGTAACTGTTTAGCCGTCGCATCGGTTTTAGGATCCGGAGTTTGTCCCTGTGCAACGGCTCCGATAAAAACTAGTGCCAGACTACTGAGTCGAAGTAATAAGCTGCTGTGCATGCTTTGGTTTCTTCTAAGCGCGTATCTTTAGGTCTTTGTGTCGCGTTATCGGTTTACGCAGTTTCGATCGTTGCAAGCGAGCGCCCTGTCATTTCAGCAGGGATGTCGATGTGCATAAGGTCTAGAAGGGTTGGTGCGACGTCTGACAATGTACCATCTTGTTGTTGCAGTTGGATTTTCTGGGGTCCAACGTAAACTAGCGGTACTGCGTTGTGAGTGTGTGCTGTGTGTTTTTGTTTGTTTTCTGCATCTGCCATCTGTTCGCAGTTGCCATGATCGGCGGTAATAAGCATTTGTCCGCCAACCTCCGCGATCGCTGAGCGTAGTTGGCCTAACGCTGCATCGAGTGCCTCTACTGCCACTATAGCCGGTTCGAGTTGACCGGTGTGTCCGACCATATCGCCGTTGGCGTAGTTGCAGACGATTACATCATGCTCGCCGGCCTTTATGGCAGCGACCAGTCTGCGAGTCACTTCCGGAGCGTTCATTTCTGGTTGCAGGTCATACGTTGCCACCTTTGGCGAGGGGATGAGTTCGCGTTCTTCGCCCGGATATGGGGCTTCGACGCCACCTGAGAAAAAGAAGGTGACATGGGCATATTTTTCCGTCTCCGCAATCCGCAGTTGGCGCTTGCCAAGGGTTGCGAGATACTCGGCCAGCGTATTGTTGACACGCTGCCGATCAAATGCACAAGGCAGTTCGAGGTCATCGGCGTACCGTGTGAGCATGACGAAGTCGGCTAAGTTCACCACGGAGCGTCGTTCAAAGCCGTCGAATTCCGGTTTTGCGATAGCTCTACTAATTTGGCGAGCACGGTCAGCTCGAAAATTCATAAAGACAACTGCATCGCCGTTCTGCATTGTTACTGGGATTTCGTCGAGGGCGTGGACAGCTGTGGGCTGTACAAATTCATCGTTTTCGCCTCGCGCGTAGGCGCTCTTTAACGCAGCGACCGCGCTGGTTGCATGATATGGCGCTTCACCTCGTACGATTAAGTTGTACGCTTGTTCGACACGATCCCAATTGTTGTCGCGATCCATCGCAAGGTAGCGCCCCACAATGGTGGCAATGCGACCATTTCCGAGTGATGCAAATAGGTCTTCAGCTGCTTTGAGGGAGGCTTTTGCTGAACGGGGTGGCGTATCACGCCCGTCAATAAATGCGTGTAGATAAACCGTTTGCACGTTCTGTTCGGCGGCCACACGGATAAGTTCAAGGATTTGACCTTCATGGCTGTGCACGCCTCCTGGGGAGAGAAGACCCATGATATGGAGTGCGCCCCCAGACTTGTCTAATTTTCTGAAAGCGGCCTTGATTGCGCGATTGTTTTTGAATTCGCCCTGACTAATGGCGCGGTCGATCCGTGTGAAGTCTTGGTAGATGACTCTTCCAGCGCCAAGACTCATGTGTCCAACCTCGGAGTTACCCATCTGCCCTGGGGGTAAGCCAACGTCTTCGCCAGAACCGGATATCAGGGTGTGAGGTTGTTCTGCCCATAAGCGATCCCATTCTGGGGTCTCTGCCAGCGCGATTGCGTTGTGCTCTTGTGCTTCGCGGTAGCCAAAGCCGTCGAGAACGACGAGTAGATTCACCGTGGACATAGGCTTCTCAACACCGGTTAATATGGGCCGCGATTCTAGCAAAAAAATGTTTGCTACTGATGTGTATAATCGCGCGCTTTCGCGCTTGTGCGAAAACTCAGACAGAGACGCCAAACAGAGACGCCAAACAGAGAAGCCAGACAGAAAATTATGGAAGACCTTTTCACCTACGTCAGCAATCACCCCTTTTTGGTAGGCACCTTTGCTGTACTACTTGCACTGTTCATTCGCAATGAAATGAGCCGCGGCGGATCAGTCCTCGGCGTGCAAGAAGTTGTACAGCTGGTGAACCATGAAAAAGCAGTTGTGGTTGATGTGCGGGACAAATCCGAATTCGATCAAGGCCACATTGTCGAGTCCATCAACATTCCATTTGCGTCTATCGATAGTCGGGCAGATGAGTTGAATAAGTTCAAAGAACGACCGATCGTGATCGCCTGTAAAATGGGCCAGCACTCCGGCGCTGTTGGCACGACGCTGCGGAAGAAAGGTTTTGAAAACGTGTCGCGGTTGCGCGGTGGCATTGCGGAGTGGCGGGGCCAAAACCTCCCTGTCGTGAAAACATAGTGAGCGAATCAGTACAAGTACAATTGCGAATTGAACGACTCTATATGAAGGATGCGTCTTTTGAGTCGCCAGGTGCGCCGAGCATTTTCACTCAGCAGTTTCAGCCTGAGATGAAAGTGGATATCAATACCAGTGTAAACAGCTTAGGCGATAGTCGTCACGAGGTGGTTTTGTCGGCGACGGTAAACGCGATGCGTTCTGATGAAAAGCATGCCTATATCGTTGAAGTCCAGCAGGCCGGGATCTTTGTTATTGAAGGCGCGGAAGGTCAGACCCTTCGGCAAGTTCTCGGAATCGCTTGTCCGAATACGTTGTTTCCATACTTGCGCGAGACGCTAGATTCTTTGGTGACCAAAGGTGGTTTCCCACCACTACAACTGGCTCCAGTGAACTTTGAGATGCTGTATGCCGAAGCAATGCGGCAGGCTGGTGCGCAAAGCGACGTGACGCCAGGCGCGGGTGAGACTCAGCACTAGCAGCTGTCAATAAAGCCCACCTGGCGCCAACCTTCGTAGAGCGCGACGGCGACAGAATTAGCCAAATTCAAACTCCTTGAAGCTGGGTGCATCGGTATTCGCAGCTGGTGTTCCTTTGGCAATGCAGCCAAGAATTCAGCGGGTAAGCCTCGAGTTTCCGGCCCAAACACGAACGTGTCTTGAGCATCGAAGTTTGCAGCTGTGTAATTTGTCGTCCCCTTGGTTGTAAAAGCATAGGTCCGCACCGGTCGAATTCGGGCGATGTACTCGTCGTAACTGTCATGTAGCGTGACGTGGGCCAGATCATGATAGTCGAGTCCGGCTCGCTTGAGACGGCGGTCTTCCCATTCAAAACCAAATGGTTTGATCAGATGCAGCGTAGCGCCGGTATTGGCGCAGAGGCGAATGATGTTCCCGGTGTTAGGCGGAATTTCTGGTTCGTAGAGAACGACACTGAAAGGCATCGATCAATTGTGCGGCAAACAGGTAACCTGCGCTAGACGAGAGCTCGCAAATTTCGCCGAGTCGATGGCCCTTGTCCTACACTGCAGCAGGCGAATGCGTCCAGCCTTGATGGGCTTACTACCGTCGGAAATGCCCATTATGGTGACATCGGTAATCGTTCCTATATGGGTAAACGCACAGAAGTTTAATTTTCGGCGTTCGCTAGAACGGAGCGAATCCATTCTGGAACCGATGCAACTAACGTTGCTGGCGCGATGATTCCGGAGTTAAGCCCGCAGGCGTAACAGTTATTCGAATGGCTAGTACCCGTGGCATTTCTTACCCTAGTGAGGAAGACCTATCGATTGCAGTAACGGGGTCACGACTGACCAAGGTCGAGGTCCTGCATTTTTCGGGTCAGGGTATTCCTGCCCCACCCAAGCAGGTCAGCGGCGTCGCGTTTGCGTCCGCCAGTTTTTCTCAATGCCACTTCAATCAGTATCTTTTCAAGCCTAGGAAGCGCGTGATTTAAGAGCGGCGCCTCAGTATTGTGGTCAGCCAATTGCGTGGCCCATCGCCTGAAACCGCTTTCCCAGTCTTCACTGGTCTGCATTTCACCTTCGACTTTCAGTTCTTGCGGCAAGTCTTCAATCAAAATTGTTCGGGAGCTTGCCATAACGTGTAGCCAGCGGCAGGTATTTTCGAGCTGACGAACATTGCCAGGCCATGGCAGCATGGTCATGTAGTCTTCAGCTTCTGCAGCTAACCGTTTAGTTTCGTCGCCGAGCTCGCGGGCGGAACTTTCTAAGAAATGTTTGGCAAGTTCTGGGATGTCTGTCCGCCGGTCAGCCAGGGGTGGCACATGTACGCGGATGACGTTGAGGCGATGATAGAGATCGTCACGGAACGACCCCTTGGTAACTAATTGTTCGAGATTCTGATGGGTAGCAGCAATGATCCGTACGTCGACTTTGACGGAAGAGTGGCCGCCGACTCTGTAGAACTCGTTTTCAGCAAGTACTCGCAACAGTCGGATCTGAGCGGTTGCAGGCATGTCGCCAATTTCATCGAGAAACAAGGTGCCACCGTTGGCTTGTTCGAATCGGCCAACGCGGCGTTGATTCGCGCCTGTGAAAGCGCCTTTCTCATGTCCGAATAGCTCACTCTCTATGAGGTCGGAAGGAATCGCGGCCACATTGAGTGCGACGAACGAGCCAGTTGACCTGGGTGAGTGTCGATGTAGTGCTTTGGCTACAAGTTCTTTGCCCGCGCCAGACGGGCCGTTGATTAGAACAGAAACGTTTGATGAAGATAATCTCCCTATGGCGCGGAAAACTTCCTGCATCGCTGGCGCCTGACCAATGATTTCCGGTACGGGTTCGCCAGCCTGATGGACGAAACGATCTGAATCTTGGGTATGACTGATCGCTCTTTGTACGACCGCAACCACTTCGTCCACATCGAAAGGTTTTGCGAGAAACTCAAAGGCACCTTGTTCGAAGCTGGCAACGGTGGATTGCATGTCAGAATGAGCAGTCATCACAATCACGGGTACTTTGGGGTGTCTTTGTTGCACATGTTGCAAAAATTCGAGACCTGATGTACCCGGCATGCGGACGTCAGTGATGATGGCCACCGGCTCGTCCGAGTGCAGATGATGCATTGCTTGATCTGCAGTGTTGAATGCGGAGATGGGGATACCTGCCTTGCTCAAGGCGCGATCCAAGACCCAGCGAATGGAGCGGTCATCATCGATGACCCAGACATTTTCACTCATGACGGTGGCACCATCTGGTAAGGCGTTTGAGTAGGACGCTAAAGTGGAGCAGGTTCATAGGTAAAAGGTATGTAGATTGAAAAACATGTACTGCCGGGGCGCGACTTAACTTGAATCGATCCTCGGTGCTGAGAGATGACGTTTTGCGTGATGGCGAGGCCAAGTCCCGTGCCGTCGGCGCGTCCTGATATCATCGGGAAGAAAATACGCTCCTGTAAAGTTGAATCAATGCCGGGACCATTGTCTGTGATCTCCAGCTCGAGAACGATTCTGTGTCTGGTATTGCCGATCGTAAATTGGCGAATCGCGCGTGAGCGGAGCTTGATCTCTGGATCTTGTACCTCTACGAGGGCATCACATGCATTTCGAATGATGTTCATTACGGCCTGAATCAACTGGGCTTGGTCGCCTTCGATATTAGGAAGGCTCGGGTCGTAATCACGGCGCCAGGTTATGAAGCCTGGTTGTTCGGATTGTATCAGTTGAATCGTATGCTCGAGCACTGCGAGGATATTGACGTCAGAAATGTCTAGTTGTCGCTGGGGACCGAGCATGCGGTCGACAAGGTCGTTTAGACGATCTGTTTCGCTGATGATGACATCGGTATACTCCTTGAGTTCAGGGCGCTGTCCGTCTAATAACTCGCTTTTCAAGAGTTGTGCCGCGCCGCGAATGCCGCCCAGTGGGTTTTTAACCTCGTGAGCCAGTCCCCGAATGAGACGCCGTGTGGTTTCTTGTCGCTCGACGCTTTCATCATCCTTGTTTATGCGTTTCAGGCGGTTGAGGTGTTGTAGTTCAAGCAGTAACCGGACGCGCACGCCGCTTCGTTCACCGTCGATTATGTTAACTGTAAAATCGACTTGTTCCGATATGTTGTCGGGTAATCGGATTGTAGCCTCTCGTTCCGTAAAGGGCTGGTCTTCATCGAGTGCTATGGCTAAGGCGGACAAAATTCGATTGTCGAGTAATATCAGGTCTTGGATTGATTGACCGATAGCTTGTGAAGCGGAGGTTCTAAGCAAGCCTTCGGCAGCAGAATTCAGATATTCGACCGACATTGCACGATCCAACAAGACCACGGCTGTTGTCATGGAATCAACCATTGAGTCCAACATTCGTTTCATTGCTATCTGTTCATCTGCATTTAGTTTATTAGTAAGTGCTTACTATTTGGCGCGGGTCTCAGGGTGGTTAACTAGAGCGCTCTATTTCTATCCAGAGGAAGACGCGCGAAGAATACTGACCGACCTGGAAATAGGACCAAATCCCATACGTAGTGAAAGCGCACCAAATTAGTGCATGCACCAGAAAAGGTCAACCGGCATTGCGGCGTTTTGCGCTCAGTGTTGAGAATCTCAGCATATGGAAGGTGATTTCAGCGCTTTGTGTGAGCACGGATTGGTTTTGATCGACGATTCGCGCGCTGAGTATATGTGTGCCACGATCAACGTTTTCTAGTGTAAACACCCCAGCAAGAGAGTCACCGGCCGGTTGTCCGTCAAGCGTCAGGGTGTAGGTATGCCCAGGGGAAAGTCTAGGCTCTGAGCGAACGGTGACTGTGACGTGCCCTGAATTTTCTCGGATTGCTTCCTCTGGCCCAGGTGAGCTGATGCTAATACTTGAGTAGGCGGTTGCTTCTGTCTCTAGACCCTCATCGTCGTCGGTCTGTGAAGCAGATTGAGAGGTCGAAGTGCTCGCCGGTGGGGCCGTAGGGTATTGGCTCGTTTTGGATAGCTTTATGGTCTCAGACCGGTCATTTGTTGGCACGTCTGAAAAAGTGACATGGCCTTGTTCGTCTCGCGTCTTGTAGATCTCCGCGGTTAACAAGGACGGCGTGCTAGCGGCCCAGGTGCCTATCGATAAAGCGACTATGTAGGAGGCTAGTTTGTTGCTTAGTTGGGTCATGATCATTCTCCGCAGTTCTCTGACAAAGTAATCAGTTCATAAACACATCAAACGCCCTGTATTGGACCACAAAAGTGTACTAAAAAGCCGGTGCCCGCATAAAAAAACCCGCTACGGCAGTGCCATGGCGGGCTTTTTATGCGCGAGCGCTGGTAGTAGATTAAGCCAATGCTTCTTTCGTCGTTTTGATGATCGCGGCGGCTACCTTGTAGGGATCCGCATTAGATGCTGTGCGACGGTCTTCCAGCCGACCGACCCACCCGTCTGTCATCGTTGTGATCGGAATTCGAATTGATGCCCCGCGGTCCGAAACACCGTAGCTGAACTCATTGATCGACTGGGTCTCGTGGGCACCCGTTAGACGTTGATCGTTATCAGCGCCGTAGACCGAGATATGTCGTTCGATGTGTTTACCAAAGTGCTCGCAGATCGAAGTAAAAATTTCTTCTTTACCATCGTCACGCATTGCGCTGTTGGAGAAGTTAGCGTGCATGCCACTTCCGTTCCAATCTAGCTCGCCGAATGGCTTAGGATGCCAGTTGATCGAATAACCATACTTTTCGCCAGTGCGCTCAAGAATATAGCGTGCAACCCAGGTCTCATCGCCGGCCTGTTGGGCACCTTTGGCAAAAACTTGGAATTCCCACTGGCCTGCTGCGACTTCGGCGTTGATGCCTTCGACGTTGACGCCAGCCTCGAGGCATAGGTCCAAATGTTCTTCAACAACGTCGCGACCATAGGCGTTGCGCGCGCCGACAGAGCAGTAGTATGGACCTTGTGGCCCAGGGTAGCCGCCGTGTGGGAAGCCCGGAGGTAAATTGGTGTCGATATCCCATAAGAAATATTCTTGTTCAAAACCGAACCAGAAATCGTCGTCGCCATCATCGATGGTTGCACGGCCATTTGATGGGTGTGGGGTACCATCCGCGTTCAACACTTCAGTCATCACCAGATATCCGTTTTTACGGTCGGGGTCTGGATAGATCGCTACCGGCTTGAGCAAGCAATCTGAATCGCTGCCATCGGCTTGTTCCGTGGAACTGCCATCAAAAGACCACATAGGACACTCTTCAAGCGTGCCACCGAAGTTTGATTCGACGCGAGTCTTGCTACGCAAGCTCTGCGTAGGTGTATATCCGTCTAGCCAGATGTATTCAAGTTTGGCTTTCATCGTTGTTATTTCTCCTCTCTTTAGCTTTTTTTGTCATGATCCGCTTATCTTGATCCCTCACTCTCAAGTCGGTCCCACACTTGTTGGCAAGGCGCGATAGATTCTCGAAATCGGTGTCCCTAGGCAGCAAGAAGTGTGCCACGGTGGGCGACGGATTTTAAGGCCTTTCACGAGGATAGTTGCGTGGTTCTGCACGTAAAATGTGCATGAGGGTTTTCAGTGTCTCGTCGTGGTGCACTTCCGCCTAGCGTACCCCTTGATATGCAGATGTCCCCTCAGGTGTCAGCCCTTGCTGTCCGCCACCGGATTGCGGTTTTGGCCGTATTTCCAATCGCCGAGTGCTGCGGTTCAAGTCCAAGGGCGTCCAGTAGCGTGGATTCCTTGGCACGCCCGATATCGTTTTAAGGTTCGTAACCGGGATTGCGTCGCCACTGATCGCCTCGAACTTGGCATCAACGCTGTTGGGCTATTGCTGCTTCATTTGCGATTTTAGTCCCATGGCGCTACATAAAGCCGACACGTCGAGCGACTAAATGACCAGACGCAAGGCGTGCGCGACTAAAATCATATGGTTGGGTTGTAGGCCGGCGCTAGAATGATCGCTACCCTGGCTGGCTTATCGCCGCATGGCAGGAGGCACCAAGTGTGATTCTGTTAAACCAGACCCAAAATCGACATTGGTTACGATACGAGGACGGTAAAAGCGTATGTATGGGCTTCTTTCGCAGCGCGCAGAAGCTCGTGCCCATGCACGCGACACCAGGCTGGTATGTCATGCATTGTTCCTGGATCGGTTGCGGTGATCTCAAGGGTATCACCGGGCTTCAACGACTTAATGGCATCCTGAGTTCTGATGACGGGGAGTGGGCAAAGCAATCCCGACGTATCAAGTACGTGCTCAGACATGCCATTCTGGATCGATGTCGTCTGCTGCAAATGGCGCGACGGTCAGTTCCTTGAGCTGACCGTCGGGAAAACGAACCTCGGCAGTAATGGAATCTGCATTCTTGCCTTGGCCGTAGCGGGCGACAATTTGGGCGGCAAACTCGATGTCGCTTTCATCAGCCTGCCCATCTATTAATGCGAGTGGTCCCTTGTGGCTTGTAGCGCGTATTGAGAGAAACGTTTGACGATAGCCTTCAAGATATCGATTCTCGCCTTCTTCACGAGCAACGATGACTTTGAAGTGCGGCTTGGGCCGAATATGCCGACCGACCTTCAGCAGCATAATGTCATCAAGCTCGTACTCGCGGCTACCACGGGCCGCCCAAAGGTCGACCAGTTTGTTTGAATAGACCTTATCCGTCAGAAAGCAACAACCCCCGGCGGGCTGCGCCCAATCTTTGAAGCCGAAGCTTTCTGCAAGCGCGATTTGTGGTTTCCGATTGCGACCGTGGAAATCGTGCAACTGGTCACGATTAACCCAACCTTGCAGCTCTGGCAGGGTTGGTGGCAGGTGCTTTGCACACAACGGCCTGAGTAGTCGATCCTCGACACCCGATTCTCTGGCGATTATCGGCATCGTCTGCCGGCGTTGACTCTTGGGTCGCTGGCCAATGACTTCGCCGGTAATGATAAAGTCAAAGCCATTCTCTTCCATGAAAGACCAAGCCTCTGCTTTCTTTACCATGAATATCTTGCAGTCGAGGCAGGGATTCATGTTGGCGCCGTAGCCATGCTTAGGGTTCAGTAGGATGTCTTTGTACTCGTCTATGACGTCGACGATATGAAGTTTGATACCGAGTTGTTCGGCAACCCACAGCGCATTGTTGCGCTGTTCCTTCTTTTGCTTCTTCTGTCTAATGGCATGGGTATGGCCTTCCACACAGAATCCGGTGAAGAAGTTTACCCCTTCAACGTGCACACCTTGCTCCATGATGACCTTTGCCGCCAACATTGAGTCCAATCCGCCAGATATAAGCGCGACAGCGCGCCTTTGTTCGGCCATAATCCGCGCCTTTCAAAAACCGCGCGCAGTCTAGTGCCCAACCCTCAAGTACGCAACGTCGCTATTATCGCTCACGTAGACCATGGCAAAACTACCTTGGTCGATCGTTTGCTCAGTGAAACCGGATTGTTGGCAGATCAAAGCCAAGAACGGGTTATGGACAGTAATGATCTCGAAAAAGAACGCGGCATTACCATTTTGTCCAAAAATACCTCTATCGAGTACAAGGGGGTGCGGATCAATATTGTTGATACACCCGGACATGCAGATTTTGGGGGTGAGGTTGAGCGCATCCTGTCGATGGTCGACGCAGTCCTCTTGCTTGTCGATGCGGTTGATGGACCCATGCCGCAAACTCGTTTTGTCACACAGAAAGCGTTTGGCTTTGGCTTGCAGCCCATTGTCGTTGTGAACAAAGTAGATCGACATGGCGCCGAACCGTATCGTGTTATCGACGAAGTGTTCGATTTGTTCGATAGTCTTGGTGGTACGGATGAGCAGTTAGACTTCTCCGTCCTTTATACCTCGGCATTGCAAGGGACGGCTGGACTTGAGCCGGACGAACTCGTTGATAACATGGAACCGCTTTTAGATCTGATCGTCGCTGAAGTACCACCGCCTAAGGTTGATTCTGATGGTCCTTTGCAGATGCAAATCAGCTCACTTGGCTATTCGACCTATGAGGGCGTGATGGGTGTTGGCCGGATAACGAGAGGTGAAATTGCGCGTAACCAACAGATTGTTGTCGTGGATCGAGAGGGTCATGAACGTCGCGCGAAGATTATGTCGGTAAAAGGTTATCGCGGGCTTGAGCATGTCGAACAAGAATCTGCGTATGCGGGTGACATCGTCTGCATTACAGGCGTTGCTAACATTGGTATTTCGGACACGATCTGTAGCCCTGATTTAATAGAACCCTTAGAACCATTGAATGTCGACGAGCCCACGCTCTCAATGCTCTTCTGTGTGAACAATTCGCCCATGGCGGGCAAAGAAGGCAAATATCTCACAAGCAGACAGGTACGTGAACGCTTGTTTACCGAGGCTTCTCACAACGTCGCGTTGTCCGTTGAAGAAACTGCAGACCCAGATCGGTTTCGAGTCGCTGGTCGAGGCGAATTGCACTTATCCGTGTTGATAGAAACTATGCGGCGTGAGGGATATGAAATCGCTGTGTCTCGCCCACAGGTTATTTTTAAAGAAAACGAAAACGGCCAAATCGAAGAGCCGTACGAAACTCTGAGCCTTGATGTTGAAGAGCAGCACCAAGGTAAGGTTATGGAAGCACTAGGCGACAGACGTGGTGATTTGCTTGAGCTGGTACCAGACGGTGTCGGTAGGGTCCGTTTGTCATACCGAATTCCAACCAGAGGCATTATGGGCTTTCGTCCACAATTTCTCTCGATGACCTCGGGTACCGGAATTATGTCCTTTGCGTCAGCTGGTTTTGGGCCGCGAATCAACGATCTCGTTGGACAGCGAAGCAATGGCGTGCTGATCTCAAACGCGCAAGGGAAGGCTGTCGCGTTCGCTCTGTTCAATTTGCAGAATCGAGGCCGAATGATGGTCAACCCTAATGATGCGGTCTATGAAGGGATGGTGGTCGGCTTACATAGCCGAGGAAACGACCTTACAGTTAATCCTCTGAAAGAAAAGAAACTCACCAACGTCAGGGCGTCAGGCACTGACGAGAGCATTATTCTCACTAATCCCATGATTCTGACTCTCGAGCAGGCGCTTGAATTTATTGAGGATGACGAACTCGTCGAAGTGACTCCCGCGTCAATTCGTATTCGTAAAGCGCGGCTCAAGGAGCATGAACGCAAGCGAGCTTGATGAAAGTCTTAGTTCAAAGAGTAAGCCAAGCTACGGTCACCTTAGGTGGCGAACGAATTGGCGAGATCAAGTGCGGGTTGCTGGCTTTTGTGGGTGTTTTCCCCGAAGACGGCGATGCTGAAATCGACTGGCTTGTGGCGAAGACTTTGGGTTTGAGAATTTTCCCAGATGATGACAAGAACATGAACTTGAGCGTGGTTGATGTTCAAGGTTCAGTACTGGTTGTTTCTCAATTTACGCTGGCCGCGAACACCAGCAAGGGTATGCGTCCTGGATTTAGCGGCGCCGCGACGCCCGCGCACGCCGAAGTCATATATGATCAGTACGTTGCTAGGCTCAGTAATGAGGTGCCGGTAGCGACGGGTCAATTTGGCGCGGATATGCAGGTATCATTAATCAACGATGGTCCTGTAACAATTCTTCTCGAACGGTAGCGCTATGCTCAATACGCCAGAGATTCTTATTAGCCTTGCCGAAGTAGCGATTGCGCTCGCGGGTTTCTCAGCGATTGTGGTCGTTATGAAGCGAACAACATCCGGTAACTGGGCCCGTAAAGATGCAGACCAGTTTCATGGCATGGTGATTCATTCTATATTTGCCGCTTCTTTTTGTTTTTTGCCATCGATAATCAACGTCTTGATTCAGGACCCCGTGACGGCCATGCATATTGCCTGTGGCGTGCTTGGTCTCCAAATAATCGGACATTGTTTGGTCGTGATGTTTTATGCATCAGTTGGTTCTTGGGCTAAGGCTTTTCTTTTTCTAGGGTTGCTTTTTGGTTTGCTGCAGTTTGCAGCTTTTTCGGACTGGGGTGTGCAACGCGAGCTGGATCTCTACATTGTGGGCGTTCTTTGGCACATCATGCAGGGAGGCTTCCTTTTTACCCGGTTGGTCTGGATCCCAGCGGAGCGGATTGACGAATAAAGTGTTTATCAGGCTAGAAGCCGACCTCCTCCACGAGCGTTAAAAGCGTTGCCGCTGCCGGATCAGGCAACGTAGGGTCAGAGATACTTTCTAACACACAGGCGGTAATGCCCGTCGAGAGGAAATGCATGGTCGCAGCTGAGTAGCCTGGCCCGCCGCCATAGTGCCCAAAACGCACGC
>JAQWQN010000066.1 GCA_029244465.1 Pseudomonadales bacterium | reverse complement strand
CGTCCAGAGATTTGTCTTCTGCACTCCATGCAGGCAGGCCGGCGCCACCCTCGTGCATATTCGGCGTGTCGCCTGCCGCGTTGAGTTGATCCTGGTCGTAACGAGTGGCCCACATGTTGTATTTCGCGAAGCCCGCGCGCTTGCCAACAGGAGAATCTTCGTGTGCAAATAACGCGGGCGTACCCGAGGGAAGTAGACGCCATGCGACAGGCACCCCTAAACGATTTGTTCTGTTCGGGTTGGTCACTTTCCAATAGCGAGACGAAGCAGCATTTGTGTGTCGACGGGCTTGCTGCTCACTTACAAGTTGGGTACTGATGGCGTTAAAAAGCGTACCTTGCGGATTGTCTGGACCCATCGGTAATGCCTGAGTTTCGACCTCATAGAGGGCATTTTCTTGGCCATCCAGATCAAAGTCCAGTCGAAAACAAAACAGGTGTTGGTGAATCGGGCTTGTTAAGTTGGGTGCAATGAGCGGCGCGAACTCAGGTCGTTCTGTGCCCTTCTCAATCGCGCTTACGCCGACGATACCAGTCAGTTTGATCTCCATCTGGATGGTGCCGTCCAGATAAAAGTACCAGAAAAAACCATATTCGTAATTACCCACCGTGTGGATGGCGCTAACCACAAGTCGCCGACTTCGTCTGACTTCTGTTGTTTGCGCTTCTGCATCATGGTGTTTCCAGAGAATGCCATAGTCTTCTTCGTGCATGCAGATGGCATTCTCAATAGTTCTACCTTCCCCTTTCCAATTCACGACGGGGCAATCGAAATAGTAGATTTCGCCCACGCAGTCACAACCGAGGGTGAGCGAATTGGCCAGCGTCCCGATGCTCGTTTCTCCAGCGTCGAAAACGTGCTTCCAATTGTGCATTGGATCAGGATCGCCATAGGGCACGACCATGTCCGAAAGTGCTGCACGATACATAATCGAGCGGTTCTCGCCATGATCGTCGTAACAAACTTGATGCAGCACCAAGCCGTTGATGGGGTGCATTGACACCCGAAAGTTGAAGCCCTCCCAGGACACGGCGTTTTCAGACACCTGAAAAGATGTACCTTCGGGTTGAGTGATCTCGATCGGTTTTATGGTATCCCGGAAGGTAGACTGGCTCGCCGCGTCATACCGACCAGACTCGGGCGGCATGGGCACTGTGCCATGATCTTCGAGATGAGCGACATTGCCTGCGGTGAGATCTACGTGTGCGATCAAGCCTTGGATGGGTCGAGCGTATCCATTATCGGTCTCATCTTCGCGAATGAACGCGATTGCGCGATGAGCGCGATGACCGGTTGGCACGCTTTCGTGCACAAACCCTCCGGTTGGCCATGGGTCGATCTGTACAAGGTCCAGATCCGTTATTCCACGGGCTTTCATGGCCGCTTGCCAACCTGGGTCAGCTTTGGTGATTTTGATTGCCGCAACCGCATCAGCGAAGCCGATTGGAGCCTGTCCACTGGCGATACGAGTTACTGAGACTTCTTCTGTTTCAAGGTCAACGGTGGCATCGAAGCCGCCATCTTTTGAGTCAGGGTAGTCGTACCCGACGAATCTCAGTTTCCGTGGGAGTTGTGCGTGACGTTGTGTATCTAACACGTCTGGTTTGTTGGGCTCAACAAGAGAGACGTTGGAGAATGTGGCTCGTTCGGACAGTTGTGCTTTAAGCAGCGTTGCTGCGCTTTCTATTTCATCACTCGTCAGCATTCTTAGCGGATGTTGCTGGTTCTTCGTATGGGGCATATTCATGTCGCGGGCTCGTTGCACTTAATTGTCTAGCGTAGGTAGAGTTGAGTCGTGTGGCAACAAAAATTGGTGGATGATGGCAAGAAGGGCAAAAGTGGCAAGAGATGGCCGTTTTAGGAGTGAAAGTTTATGTGCTAAGGAAGTGCAGAATTTGTTATTCGCACTTGGCTGGGTGATCTCTTTTTCATTTTTCGTGCCGGTCGCGGCACATGGAGTCGAGAGTGTCTCGATACAGTCCGATCTGTTGAGCGAGGTCGCCACGTTCGCGCAGGAACGCAAGAGTAGTCATCTCATGATCTCGCTCGCGGGTGAGACGATTCTAAATCAACGCTGGCGCACGGATGATCATAGAGAAAGATCAAAAAGGTATAGACGATTGCATCGCGGCGCCACCAGCGAGGGTGATGCAGTTGAGGATGTGGCCTCTGTGCAAAAAAGCGTCGTCGCGACATTGCTCATCCGTGCGCTTCGGGACGGACTTGTTTCGGTTGATGCGCCTGTCAGTGACTATTTATCGTCCGGTTGGAGTCATTCTAAAAGTGAGGAGGCGATCACGATACGGCACTTGCTGTCTATGACCAGTGGTCTGACCTCATCGCTACACTTTAGTGCGGAGCCTGGTACGCAGTGGGACTACAACACAGGCGCTTATGCTCAGTTAATTCATGTCTTAGAAGCCATATCAGGACAAAATATACACACGCTTACGGATGCCTGGCTGACAGGTCCTTTGGGTATGTCGGACAGTCGATGGGTCCTGCGTGAAGGCAGTGTAAACACTGAAAATAGTTATGGTTTTGTGACCACAGCTCCCGATCTGATCAAATTTGGTCGCTACGTCCTCGACCAGGTAAAGGATCCTCTACAGGCGAAAAGTGTAGCCAGCTCGCAACCATTCAACCCAGCTTACGGTTGGCTTTGGTGGTTGAACGGTCAAGAGGTAAAAAGATCGGTGCGGCCTGCGTTATTCAAGGTTTTCTGTTTCATCGTTAACGTTTCTGCGTGTGCTGGCGACAACAGCGCGCAATCCTTGGTACCCAATGCCCCGTCGGATCTATTCGCGGCGCAGGGGGCTCTCGGACGCAAGCTATTTATAGTTCCGAGCCTGGACCTGGTAGTAGTGCGCCTTGGGGCTGGGCCTGGAGCGGATTTTAATATAAGGCTCTGGGATTTGATCATGCGGGCTTTATCGTTAGAGCCGCTTTGTGGCCCGTGTACCACGCCTCTAGCGCTGAGAAAGTCCGAGGTAAAAGCGGCAGACGGCAGCTATATCAGTTGGCGAGAACATATCATTGATGATGCGAGCCTGGGCGTTGCAGATCTGTCGGGCAGCGATGGTTTGGTCTTGGCTGATCTCGATCAAGATGGATATGAAGATATCGTCAGCGTCCATGAATCCGATACCATTTATGACGGTCAACCGATAGGCCATGTGCGTATCGCATGGGGTGGGCCTGATCCGCATCGATGGAGCCTCTCCACGCTGGCATCGGGGCACGAAGCGGCAGCGGCAGAAGATGTTACGGTTGCAGATTTTGACGGTGATGGTGACCTTGACGTGGTTGTAGCTTGTGAGCTTGCGCACTTAATCTATTTTCAGAATCCCGGAGCGGGCGCTCGTTCCCAGCGCTGGGAACGGCGTGTGATAGCCAATACACAAGATAGGGGTTCCTATATCCGAGTATTTGCAGGGGATTTTGATGCTGACGGGCGACAGGAGGTCGTTGCCGCGAACAAAGGGGCACAAAATCCCGATGTCACAAAGCAATCGATGGACGCGATTTCAATCTACAGCCCAGGACGGGATTTGCTATCGGATTCCGTTTGGCCCGAGCAGGTGTTAGGTAAGTTTCGTGTCCCTATTAATTCAGAGCCAGTGGATTTAGATGGCGACGGCGATCTGGACATTGTTGCAGGCGCGCGCGGTGAGCAACGTATTTTTTGGTTTGAAAATCACGGCGCACAACGTTTTGAACTGAAGCCCATAGAGGTTGTGAATTTTCCTGAGGCTTTGAGTCTCACTGGTTTCAACATGGACTATGCAGATCTAGATGGTGATGACAGGACTGATATCGTCTCGTCCGCTTGGCCGGGCAGACTGATCCTGCTGCGGCAGCCGAAGGATCTGGAGCAAAGTTGGTCGTGGAGTCTGTTAGGGCGCGCGCTGCCGGATCAATTGGTCTCTGTGCGGTTGGCGGATATTGACGGTGATGGTGACCTTGATGCATTCGCCGGCGCCTATAGTCGCGGGCCTCGTGGAAAAGACGATCCGCTGGGCGGGGTGAGTCATCCTGCCGGTAGAATCGTTTGGTTTGAAAATCCAGGAGAAAGTTCCGCGACTCAGGAATGGCAACGACATGACATATCGAGACGTAAACGCGGTATGTACGACAAGTGGGTTGCACGAGATCTGGATGGCGACGGCGATCTTGATTTTTTAGGGACGCGGGGAAACAGTGAACCTTTTGATGGCGTTATCTGGCTGGAACAAATTAGATCGAGGGAAGCAACTCGGGTTTTTGTGCAGGCGCGAGCCAGTGACAGTGAGCAATTAACCTTGGCAGCAGAGCATGAGTAACAACTGCAACAGACATTTAACAGCAGGCAAAAGACACAAATCGTCTGCGCAGGGGAGAACGTATGAGCCTTCGTTTTGAGGAAAAGGTGGTCTTGGTGACTGGTGGTAGTCGAGGTCTCGGCCGTGCCTTTACGCAGTGCTTGGCTGATGCGGGCGCCAGAGTTGTGTTTTCCAGCACTGGAAAATCAACGACGGGTGCGCAGGTTGAAAAAGAAATGCGGCAAGCTGGTGCGGACGTGGTGCACCTCCCGATTGTTGCCGAAGAGGCGGAGCGACTAGTGGAGCAAGTCGTATCGAAATGCGGTCGGGTCGATGCGATCATTCACAACGGAGGCTTTGTACAAGACAAAACTCTGCGCAAAATGAGCGATCAGCAGTGGCAAGCTGTAATGGGTGTCCACCTTGAGGCGGCCTTCAAGTTGTCTCGAACGGCCTGGCCACATTTCGAAGCCGTCGGTGGTGGCCGCCTTGTATTCATATCGTCATCGGCAGGGCTCTATGGCAATTTTGGACAAGCGAACTATGCGGCTGCCAAGCTGGGCCTCTATGGGCTTGCGCGAACGATTGAACTTGAAGGTGCGGCAGTCAACATCGGTGCCAATGTGGTTGCCCCTTTCGGGGCGACTGAACTCAATAGTGCAAACATGGACGAAGATCGAAAAGCCGTGCTGAGGACAGAATATGTGGCGCCGATCGTCGCCTACCTTGCGCATCGAGAATGTCCAGAGTCGGGTGGCTTGTTCGAGGCGTCCGCTGGATCGTTTAAGAAAGTACGCTGGCAACAATCTGCCGGACTCATACTCGATACCAGTCAACCCGTAGGCATAGACGATGTGGCCGCCGGTTGGGCGTCTGTCTGTGATTTCACCGCTCCGAGCTATCCCTCAGAGATGCGCGAATCGTTGCGAGGGCTTTATGAGCCGCACCTGCTATCTGACTGAGACATTGCTTTCCTGGGCGGCCTTCATTCGCTCAGGGGCTCCCCTGCCGGTCGAATTTTTGCACGCTAAGGGTTAAGGATCAGGTCCGCCAAGCCTCGACTTGAAAGGATTTCTATCCAATATCCATCTGGATCTTGAATGAAAGCGAGGCCGCGCATGGTGCCGTCGTCTGGTCGCTTAACGAAGGGTACACCCATTGCTTCGAATCGTTCGCTCGCAGAGTACACGTCGGGAACCGAGATTCCGATGTGACCAAAACCGCGTGGTTCTGAGTTGCCATTGTGGTGTGCAAACTCGGGGTCGTCCTCGGTACCGTAATTGTGTGTGAGTTCGAGTAAGGCAGACTGCTCAAATATCCATTGTGTCCGAGCCGCCTGATCGGTCGGTACGTCGCTGCTTGGATAGCCAAGGAAATAGAGTGAGAATTCCATGTCAGGAAAATCGAAAGTATCCAGTAATGTCATACCAAGAACGTCCTGGTAAAACGCCAAGGAAAGT
>JAQWQN010000270.1 GCA_029244465.1 Pseudomonadales bacterium | reverse complement strand
GTTCGGCGTATGAGTTTTACCGGTAACGATATGACTCAAGATGAGGTCATGCGGCGTGAAATGCGCCAGATGGAAGGTGGATGGGCATCGAGCTCGCAAATTGATTTGTCGAAGGTGCGCCTAGAACGACTGGGTTATTTCAAAGGTGTTGATGTAGAAACACCTCAAGTTGCCGGTACTGATGATCAGATAGATGTTAACTTCAGTGTCGAAGAGCAACCTTCAGGTAGTATTTCCGCGACGTTAGGTTACTCACAAGGGTACGGTCTTATTTTGGGCGGTAATTATTCGCAAACGAATGTCGCGGGTAGCGGGAACAGTTTAGGTTTTGGCGTTAGTGCGTCAAGATATCAGAAGTCGGTTAACTTCAACTTCTTTGACCCTTATTTCACTCTGGATGGTGTTAGTCGAGGCTTTAACGTGTTTGCTCGTCGACTAGACTTTGACGAGCGCAATATTGCTCGGTACGCGACCGACTCGGCCGGGGTGGGTATGAACTTTGGTCTTCCAATAGGTGAGACACAGCGCATTAACTTTGGCATCACCTTCGATTGGACGAATATTACGCAAGGAGCGTTCGCCGCCCGGGAGATCTCGGATTTCATCGAACAAAACGGCGAAACAGCGATTAACTACAAGTTTAATCTATCTTGGCTGAGTTCAACGCTTAATCGAGGCTTGTTTGCGGATCGAGGGTCGCAACAGAATCTAGGGATAGAACTTGCGGTGCCCGGAAGCGATCTGCAGTTTTTCAAGGTCACATACTCCGGCGAGCGGTTCTTTCCGATAACCCGTTCCTGGACACTGCGGCTTCGAACCGAGCTAGGTTATGGCGATGGTTATGGCAACACGGATCGTCTGCCTTTTTATGAGCACTTTTTTGCGGGTGGTTTCGGCTCGGTTCGTGGGTTCGAGAATTCGACATTGGGTCCGCGGACGACGCCACCGTCGGAATTTTCAAGCTTCTTTGATCGACGCGGTGACCCATTTGGCGGTAATTTACTAATAGAGGGCAGTGCGGAGATTATTTTCCCATTTCCTTTCGTGGAAGATAGTAGACAGTTTCGACCAGCGTTTTTTGTGGACGTAGGGAACGTCTTTCAAACACAGTGCCCATCAGTCGCGATCAATTGTTTTGACTTCAGTGTCGATGATTTACGCTATTCGGTTGGTTTTGGTGTGACCTGGTTGACCGGAATGGGGCCAATGAGTTTCAGTATTGCGCAGCCATTTCAGACTCAGGACTTCGACGAAGAAGAACGATTTCAATTTGAACTTGGACGAACATTCTAGGTTAGAATGCGCGCCCTCTATCGTAGAATTACAACCATAAATTGGGGTATCAGATGATCAAAAAAATTGCTGTATTGTTGTCGGCATTCTGCATCGCAAGCGCAGCTCAAGCGGAGATGAAGATCGTTGTGCTGGATACAGTGCGCGCCATTCTTGAAACCGAAGAAGCGAAAGTGCTGATCGAAGCGGCTGGTCGAGAAATGGAACCCGAACAGACCGAGGTGCAAGGATTAGCTGAACAGCGCCAAGGACTGATCGACAAGGTTCGTAAAGATGGCGAAGTTATGAGCAATAGCGAGCAGGCGCAAATTCAGAAAGACATCGAAGCGATCGAGATCGATTTGCAATTCCTGTCGCAAAAATTGCAAAAAACAGTTCAAGACAAACGACAAGAAATATTAGTTGCCTTGGCACCAAAGTTCGAAAAAGTTCGCAATGATCTCATCCAGATAGAGGGTTTCGATATGATCGCTGCCCCCAACGCGCTGGTATACGTGAATCCGAAAAACGACATCACGAAAAAGATCACAGAGCGTATGAATGAGCAAAGCGATTAGAGCCGAGTTTATTTAGCAGATCACTCGCAAACTTAGGGTGCTTGGATGGATGGATGAATGAAGCCCTAACACTTGATGACATCGCTGCCCGTGTTGGCGGGCAGGTACATGGCGATGGATGCATGCCACTGAACGGACTTGGTAGCCTAAGCGGTGCCGGGCCTGGGCAGATTAGCCATCTCTCGAGTCCAACCTATAAAGAACAACTCACCACCACTCAAGCAAGTGCCGTGATTCTCAAAGAGGAGCATTTGGCGGAATGCCAGGGTGCTGCGTTGGTAGTCGACAATCCGTATCTGACATTTGCTCGGGTATCTCAATTTTTTCGGATTGACGATTCGATTGTAGGATCTGTCGATGCAAGCGCGAGTATCGAGCCCTCCGCGGAAATCGATAGCTCCGTTTCAATCGGCGCAAATGTTGTCATCGGAAAAAACGTAACGATTGCGCCAGGCGTGCAAATATTTGCGAATACCGTTGTTGGCAACGATTGTGTCATTGGCCGAGAAACGGTTTTGCGAGCGAATGTGACGCTTTATAGTAGCGTCAAGTTAGGAGAGCGTTGCGTCGTACACAGCGGCGCGGTACTCGGTGCTGATGGGTTTGGTTTTACTCCGAATGAACAAGGCAAATGGCAGGGGATTGCCCAAGTTGGTGGCCTGACTATTGGTTCAGATGTATCGATTGGTGCAAACACCTGTATCGATCGGGGTGCGATTGATGACACGGTGGTCGAGGATGGCGTGCAAATAGACAACCTTGTCCAAGTCGGACATAACTGTCGGATCGGCGCACACACCCTTATCTGTGGTGTGGTTGGACTCGCGGGCAGTACGACAGTTGGAAAACATTGTGTATTTGCCGGTCGATCAGGCGCAGGTGGAGATCAACCGGTTGTCATCTGTGACGGTGTTGTTGTCAGCTCCTGCACTGTAATCTCTCAATCGGTTGATAAGCCTGGGGTATACTCAGGCTCAATGCTCTTTCATGAACACAATAAGTGGCGGCGTAACGCCTTACGATTTGCCTCGTTGAATGAATTGTTTAAGCGTGTGCGCAAGCTCGAAAGAGACAAAGACTAACCAAGTCGTGGTTAGCCCAATGATAATTTTTAAGTGGATGACGTCGTGACATCGAGTGTTGAGTTGCCAATCAAAATTAATGAGCTTTTTAGCTACCTGCCGCATCGCTATCCGATTCTTCTGATTGATCGGGTCACCGACATGGTCGTGGGAGAGTCAGTAAAGGGCTATAAGAACATCACGGCTAACGAAGAAGTTTTCAACGGCCATTTTCCAGGAGAACCGATATTTCCTGGGGTTTTAATCTTGGAAGCCATGGCGCAGCTGTCGGGTGTGCTTGCCTTTGAAACGAAAGGCACTCGTCCGGCGGATGGTGTCAACTATCTCTTTGGTGGTGTCGACAAAGCTCGATTTCGGCGACCTGTCGTGCCCGGTGATCGTCTGGAGATGCAAAGTTCGATTCTGGCTGACCGACGTATCATGATGAAATTTGAAACGAGTGCCTACGTAGACGGAGAGCTTGCCTGCTCTGCGGTCTTGTCAGTTGTGGAGCAATCTTCGTGATTGATGGGCGAGCAATCATTGACCCAACCGCGGTGCTTGGGGACAACGTTTCAGTTGGGCCGTGGTCGATTATCGGTGCCAATGTAGAGCTTGGTGATAATGTTGACATTGCGTCACATGTCGTTCTGAAAGGGCCAACGAAAATCAGCAGTGGTGTAAAGATTTTTCAGTTTGCGACCGTTGGTGAAGACACGCCCGCGGTTGCTTATGCCGGAGAGGATTCTTTTTTAGAAATTGGTGACAATACCGTTATCCGGGAAGGGGTCACAATCCATCGGGGGATGGCAAAAGGCGGAATCAGCAAAACAATCGTTGGAAAGAACTGTCTCTTAATGGCGTACGTTCATGTCGGCCACGACTGCGTTGTTGGCGATCATGTCATCATGGCCAACAATGCGTCTCTAGCAGGTCACGTCACGGTGGGTGATCATGCAAACTTCGGTGGTTACAGCGGTATACCCCAATTTCGTGCGGTGGGTGCCTATACCCACATTGCGGCGATGAGTTTGGTGGTCAAGGACGTGCCTGCCTACATGACCGTGACAGGAAATCCAGCGTACGCCGCGGGTCTAAATATCGAAGGTATGAAGCGCCGCGACTGCAGCGATGAGGTCATTCGTGCGATGCGCCAAGCTTATAAGACGGTCTATCGGCAGGGTCGTACAGTTGCGGATGCACTCGAGGAACTTGTCGAGGTGCGGGCGCAGTTTTCTGAAGTGGATCTCTTTGCGACCACCATAGAATCGTCAGAATGGGGCATTATACGCGGACGTGGTACGACTCAGACTGACTAAGGTGCTGATCAAACGCGCGATTCGAGCCATGCATAATCGTGTGGCTGCAGGGTGACTGGGCGTCTTACCGTCGGGGTGCTTGCCGGAGAAAGTTCTGGCGACAACCTGGGTGCGGGATTGATGATCGCGATGCGCGCCGAATTGGCGCCGGATTTCGAAATCGATTTCGTCGGTGTTGGTGGCGAACGCATGATCGAGCAGGGCCTCGATAGCCTTTTTCCGATCGAAGCGCTCTCCGTAAACGGGTTCCGTGACCCCCTGTTGAAATTACCATCACTCATTCGGCTCTTGAAAAGTGTCGGGGACGAAATGCTGGCTCGTTCTGTCGATCTGTTTATTGGGGTCGATTTCAACGTTTTCAATTTCCTATTAGAGGGTCGGTTGAAGCAGCACGGACTGCGCACTGTCCACTATGTTTCGCCTTCTGTTTACGCATGGCGCCGTGGTAGGACTAAACGTGTCGCGAAAGTCGCCGATGTTATTTTGTGTTTGTTTCCCTTTGAACCTCCTTTTTACGCGGCAACCCCGGTTGAGGCAGTGTTTGTTGGTCACCCACTTGCGGATGAAATCTCTCTGGACAGCGGTGGTGCAGTGGGCCGGTCTGACGCTCGTGCCCTGCTCGGTGTGCAGACCGGGAAGACGGTCGTTGCTATCTTGCCCGGTTCACGGTCGGGTGAATTGAAGCTCATGTTGCCGCCGTTTCTCGAAGCGGCGAGATTGATTGCTGAGCAGGAATCGAATGTTGAGTTCTTGATTCCCTATCCGCGCGAGACCCTCAAGCCGATGCTTGAGGTTGCCCTTGCGGATTATCCGCAGTTGTCCGTGAAATTACTTCCGGGCGCTGCGCGTACGGTACTTCAGGCGAGTGATGCCGCCCTCGTTAAGTCAGGTACTAGCACGCTAGAAGCCATGTTCTTGCGCCGTCCGATGGTCGTCAGTTATCGAATGGGTACCTTCAGTTACCAAATCGCCAAGCGCTTGATGCGATCCCCATATGTGGCATTGCCCAATATTTTGTTGAACGAAATGCAAGTGCCTGAGTTACTTCAGTATGAAGGAACACCTGTGAAACTTGCTCATGCGTTACTGACTGAATTGCGGCGGGCCCGCGAGGAGCCAGATTATTTTCGGGCTTTTGAACGCATACATGGACATCTTCGCTGTCGGGCCGATGTTACGGCAGCGCGGGCCGTGATACGCTTGTTGGGTGTGGGAAGCAGTTAGCTTATTCGAGTTTTCAATGGAGCCATGGGCGCGTGGGCTGCAAGCGGGCGTCGATGAGGTTGGGATCGGCCCACTCGCCGGACCGGTATACGCTGCGGCGGTGATACTTAACCCCACCCGCTCTATCGAGGGACTTAATGACTCTAAGGTGCTCAATAAGAAGCGTCGGGAGTCTCTGTGCGGTGAGATAAAACGCGTGAGTATTGCTTGGTGTATTGGGCGTGCGAGTGTCGGGGAGGTTGATCAACTAAATGTTTTGCGGGCAAGTCATTTGGCGATGCAGCGCGCCGTGGACGGATTGAGCCACACGCCTGATATGGTGCTGGTGGATGGTAATAAGAAGCCCCCGCTTGCGTACCCAGTGATGGCAATTGTCCGCGGCGATGGTCGCGTCCCGCAGATCAGTGCCGCATCGATTTTGGCTAAGGTTGCTCGCGATGCCGAGATGGTTGAACTGGACGAAAAATTCCCCGGCTATGGGTTTGCCCAACACAAAGGGTATCCGACCAAAAAACACGTTGCCGCTTTACGGCATTTGGGGGCTTGTGATCAGCACCGACAAAGTTTTGCGCCCGTGCGAGCCGTCATTGAAGCGGCCCAATTAGATCGTTTGCCGTCATGACCCAATTCGTTCACCTCCATTTGCATTCAGAATTCTCTCTCGCAGACGGTATTTTGAAGGTCAAGGATTTAGTTCGCCAAACCGCGGCGCTAGACATGCCAGCGGTTGCATTGACCGATATCAATAACCTCTTTGCACTCGTGAAATTCTACGAGACTTGTACTGGCCAGGGGGTAAAACCACTGCTTGGCTGCGAACTGATGATTGAATCAGACGGCAGTGGGCCACCTGAACGCATTGTCTTATTAGCAATGAATGCGGCTGGCTACGCTAATCTTCGCGTGTTGGTTTCGAAGGCTTACACCGATACTGACGAACGAGGGGTGTTGAGTGAGGCCGCAGTCTTTGCACGTGGTGATGGCCTCATTGTACTTTCGGGTGGTATTCGCGGTCATCTTTGGACGATGTGCGAACAGAAAAATACGCAGACGCTCAAGGATCGCATCCAAAAATGGCGGCGAGTTTTCGGTACCCGATACTATATCG
>JAQWQN010000264.1 GCA_029244465.1 Pseudomonadales bacterium | reverse complement strand
AAAGAGCAGGATCCAGGCTAGCCTGCGCGCCCGTTGGGTAATCGACGTGAAATATTGTTTTGCCATAGACCTGATTATCCATGACCAGCGCTCATCTGCTACTTGCGCAGGGTAAAATTCGGTAAACTTTCTAATCCGCTGCAACACTGATACTCACTTGGATATCACCCACATTCTAGAGGGGCTAAATGAACCTCAACGTAACGCCGTAAGCGCGCCAGTGGGCAATACACTTGTCGTCGCGGGAGCGGGCAGCGGTAAAACACGCGTCCTGGTCCATCGTATTGCCTGGCTAATCGACGTCGAACGATTGTCGCCGCAAAGCATATTGGCGGTGACATTTACGAACAAGGCCGCCGCTGAAATGAGAGTTCGAATTGAAGAGCTACTTAACCTCTCGGTGAGAACGATGTGGGTCGGAACTTTCCACGGCCTCGCTCATCGACTATTGCGTATGCATTCGCAAGAAGCGCGACTGCCAAAGAACTTCCAAATCCTGGATGCAGATGATCAGCTTAGATTGGTTAAGCGCTGCATGCGAGCAATGGATATTGATGAACAAAAGTGGCCCGCGCGCCAGGCGGTGTGGTTCATCAACGGTCAAAAGGATGAAGGTCGCCGTGCTCACCAAGTTGCGCCGGGTGATGATCTGTTTCAAATCACGCATAAGAAGATCTACGAATCTTACGAAGAGATCTGTGACCAAGGCGGTTTGATCGACTTTGCTGAATTATTGTTGCGCAGTCATGAATTGTTACTCAATAACCCTGCCCTGCTTGCGCACTATCAAGAACGATTTAAGAACTTGTTGGTCGATGAATTCCAGGACACAAATACAATCCAATATGCGTGGTTGCGCGTCCTTGCCGGGAAGCAAGGTAGCGTGATGGCGGTAGGCGATGACGACCAGTCCATTTATGGATGGCGAGGTGCCAAGATTGAGAATATTCATCAGTTTTCTACCGATTTTGAACCGGTGGAGACGATTCGGCTAGAGCAGAATTATCGGTCCACGCAAACTATTCTTGATGCAGCCAACGGGTTGATTAAGAGGAATTCGGATCGTCTCGGAAAGAATCTCTGGAGTGATGGTCCGACCGGCGAGCTGATCAAGATCTACTCCGGATATAACGATCTCGATGAAGCACGCTTTATCGTTGAGCGGACCCAAGGTCATATTGATGGAGGGGGTAGCCCGGACGAGGTCGCTATCTTGTACCGCTCCAACGCGCAATCGCGGGTCATAGAAGAGGCAATGTTGCGTGCCAATATCGCCTATCAAATCTATGGCGGGCAGAGATTTTTTGAACGTGTAGAGATCAAAAATGCGTTGGCGTATATGCGCCTGATGGATGACCGACACTCGGATACGGCATTTGAGCGCGTGGTCAACGTCCCGACAAGGGGTATAGGAGACAAGTCGGTTGAGGCGATACGTAGTCTCGCGCGTGAACGCGGAATATCTTTGTGGCAAGCGGCAAAAGAAGGGCTGCATGAGGGGCTCCTTCCAGGGCGAGCAAAAACCACTGTCGTCACATTCATAGCGTTGATAGATGACTTAGCTGAAGCCGTTGCAACGATGGAACTCCATGAGCTTGCAGATCATGTTATTGATGCAAGCGGCTTGATGACCTACCACCGACAAGAGCGAGGAGAGCGTGGCTTGGCGCGCCAGGAAAACCTAGAAGAGCTTGTTAGCGCCTGCCGTCAGTTTAGTGGTGAGCTGGTATTTCCGTTTGAAGACTCTAGTCCTGGGGAAGTGACGGTCCTGCAGGAGTTTTTGGATCAAGTGGCGCTTGATTCAGGAGATCGACAAGCGAATCAAGGACCGTCGGTACAGATGATGACCCTTCACTCTGCCAAAGGGCTAGAATTTCCGCTGGTCTTTCTAGGCGGGCTCGAGGAGGGTTTGTTCCCGCATAGAATGAGCGCCGATGAACCCGGCCGGATGGAAGAAGAGCGACGTCTTGCCTATGTCGGGATAACGCGCGCGATGCGGGAATTGTATCTTACCTACGCTGAAACTCGTCGCTTGCATGGGCAGGATTCTTACAATCGTCCCAGTCGGTTTTTATTGGAGATTCCGCAGGAGCTGGTGAGTGAAGTCAGAATGAACGGTGCGGTGGAGCGGCCGTTTACCAGACCGAGCAAAGGCGCTCTATTTGTCGAAGAAAACGAGTTTGGTTTCCGCATAGGCCAAGGCGTCGCGCACGGTAAATATGGCGAAGGCGTCATTTTGCAAATGGAAGGTAGTGGCGACCGGGCGAAAGTCGAGGTTAATTTTCCAGGCGTGGGTGCCAAATGGTTGATGGTTGGATACGCCAACTTACAAGTGATTGATTAGCGTGATAATTAGGAGAACGGTGTGCAAGGTACATTTATAGGAAGCGTAAAGCTTGTGTTTGCAGCACTGATCATCGCTGTGTTGGGTGCATGTGGACCGAATCAAGAGGACGCAAGTGAAAGTGGGTCGAGCGTGATGGCAGAACCTGAAAAGGTCTATCGTTGGAAACTCATCACGACTTGGCCTAAGAACTTACCCGGTCTTGGTACGGGTCCAGAGCGCTTGGCTGAGAAGCTGCGCCTGATGAGTCGTGGTCGGTTGGACATCAAGGTCTATGGGGCTGGCGAGTTAGTGGGACCATTTGAAGTGTTTGACGCCGTCAGCCAAGGCACGGCGGAAATGGGGCACGGTGCGGCGTACTACTGGCGCGGCAAGATCCCAATCGCTGCGATGTTCTCTACCGTACCATTTGGCATGAATGCGCAAGAGATGAATGGCTGGCTTGCCTACGGTGGTGGTATGGAGCTATGGCGGGAACTATACGAGCCTTTCGGGCTAATTCCTTTTGCGGCAGGGAACACGGGTGTGCAAATGGCTGGCTGGTTCAATAAAGAGATTAACTCTCTGAGCGATCTTGAAGGCGTGAAGATGCGTATTCCGGGGCTTGGTGGCGAAGTGCTGAAGCGAGCTGGTGGTATTCCGGTGGCTTTGCCAGGCAGTGAAGTTTTTACCTCGCTGCAAACGGGCGTGATCGATGCGACCGAATGGGTAGGTCCTTATAACGATCTAGCGTTCGCCCTTCACACGGTCGCCAAATACTATTACTACCCTGGCTGGCATGAGCCGGGTCCGACACTGGAGGCCATTGTTAATAAATCGGCATGGGAGAGTTTGCCGGAAGATCTGCAGGTCATGATCGAAGTAGCTAGTCGCTCGGTGAATGACGACATGTTGAGTGAGTTTACGGCGCGTAACAATGCAGCGTTGCGAACCTTAGTGGACGAACATGGGGTGGAGTTGCGCAGATTGCCGGATGACGTTATTGCCGCACTTAAATCTGCCTCGCAAGACGTCGTAGCAGAAGCCGCGAGCACTGACGAGTTGTCGCAACGAATCTATGATTCCTATATGGCTTTCTTAGCCGACGTACGGGCATATCACGAGATTAGTGAACAAGTCTACGTCAACATCCGATGATCGATATGGAACTAAAGAACACTGAATATGAGGTTTGTGATGGTGTTGCGACGATTTGGTTGAACCGACCACATCGGATGAATGCTTGGACCGGACGGGTTCATACGGAGTATCGATATCTTCTCGCCAAAGCTGATGCTGACAAACTGGTTCAGGCGATCGTTGTTTCTGGCCGGGGCCGAGCGTTTTGTGTTGGTGGCGACTCGCAAGCGTTAGAAGGGCATTCTGATCGTGGTAGCTATGATCCAGGTACAAGTGATGATCTTGCGAACCCTGGGTACGGCGTTGCGAAAGAATTTGATGCGGCATTTGCCTATCACTTTGGACTTTCGAAACCGATTATCGCCGCTATGAATGGACCGGCAGCAGGTGTTGGGCTGGCGTTGGCTTGTTTTGCCGACATTCGGTTTGCTGTGCCTAACGTGAAATTCACGACCGCGCATGGCAAACTGAATCTGCCCGCTGAGTTCGGCTTATCGTGGATGTTGCCTAGAATCGTGGGGCTCGGACGGGCGAACGATTTGCTCATGACCAGCCGCGTATTCTTGTCTGATGAGGCCTATGACTTAGGTTTCGTAAACCAGCTCGCAGAACCAGATGAGCTTATGACCAAAACCTACGAGTACGCGCAGAATTTGATCTCTACCGTTGCACCAAATTCTCTGCGCCAGACGCGTTGGCAGATTTATCGAGATTTACACCGAGATGTGGCGAGCTCTGTGGTGGATTCGGAAACTTTGTTAGACGCCATGATGGGTGAGGATGACTACAAGGAAGGTGTCCGAGCGTTTGTTGAGAGGCGGCCACCAGAGTGGCCGTCTCTTAAGTAACTTTCGCGACTACACTATCCCGCCAAAGCGGTGGCACCACGAGCGAGGACATGCACTGGTTTTGTGATAGCGTCGAGATTCGATATCGGGTCGCCATCGAGAATTACCAGATCGGCATCGTGCCCGACTTTCAAATGACCGGTTTTATGATCCAGGCGAAGCGCCCTGGCGGCATCTGAAGTCGCTGAGCGTAAAGCTTGGTCATTGCTGAGCTCTGCGATCTTGCCAAAAACGACCAACGCTGCGGGCAACTCTTCGTGATACACGCCGGGGATACCGGCGTCGGTACTGGCAAGCATGGGAATACCCATATTCAGCATTTGCCGATAGGCAGCCCGAACGCGAGTCAAAACGTTGCCAGTTTTCGAGTCCAGCATTCGTTGCCAGCCTTTGTTAACGGTTGGCGAAACCCATACTCCGTTATCAAGGATGATTTGCGCAACGTCGTCCTGGTAATCAGACGCCCAGCCTTCCGACCCCACCCAACTGCAATGCTCGATCGTATCAACTCCAGCGAGGGCTGCCCGATGGATACCTTCGGTACCGTGGCAATGAGCAGCCACGGGTAAATTAAGGTTGTGCGCAGTGGCGACGATCTCATCTAAGATGGGTTGTGAAAACTGTGCGTCTGTAGGCTCGGACCCTGCGGTGAGTCGCCCGCCGGTCGCCATGACTTTAATCAAATCGACATTGTGATCGACCTGTCTCGCGAGCACTGCCTTTGCTTCTTCTAGGTTGGCAGCCTCACCACCCCAGAAGTGGCAGTGTCCTTGTGGGCAAGTGATGGGTTGACCCGAACAAACGAGTCTGGGGCCGGTCACCTCGCCTCTATGGATGGCATCTCGTAGGCTCAATTCGTACCAAGCGCCGCCTCCGAGGTCTCGGGCCGTGGTTATACCCGCCTTCGCCATCTTCCGTGCCCGTTCAGCCATGAGTGGTACCACATGCGCCTCAGTTCGCTGAGGTGGTTTGCTCTCATCAGGATTGAGTTCTAGATGCACATGCGCATCTATCAGTCCTGGGATTGCTGAGAGGCCGTCACAGTTTATCTCGCGCGCCTCCCTGGGCGCGTTAGCCTTGTCACCCATCCATGTGATCTTGGTGCCGGTTACGGTGATCGCGTTCGCCTGTGCGATGCCAGTACCATCCCATATCTTAAGGCCGCTATAGGTTATGGATTCAGTCATAGAGAACTCCTGGTAGCCAGGTTGTGAGCGCAGGCCAGATTAATAACAGGGTAAGTAAAAGCAGTTGTAAACCGATGTAGGGAACAACGCCTCGGTACATATCAGCCGTGGTCACGGATGGCGGTGTTACCCCTCTTAAATAGAAAAGGGCGAAGCCGAAAGGTGGTGTCAGAAATGAGGTTTGTAAATTCACGGCGATTAGGACGCCAAGCCAGATCGGATCGATACCCATCGCCAGCAGTATGGGTCCTACGATAGGAACAACAACGAAGGTGATCTCGATAAAGTCGAGTATAAAGCCAAGAAGAAAAATGACGATCATGACAACGGCGAGCGCACCCCACATGCCACCAGGCATAGACTCAAAGATTGTTTGAATGAGTTCGTCGCCACCGTAACCACGAAAAACAAGGGAAAATATTGATGCGCCAACCAAAATGAAAAAGACCATGGCTGTTGTGGTGAGCGTGGACTCACAAGTTTCGCGCAGCGTATCGATGCTCACCCGCCGGTAGCTAAAGGCAAGTAACAGTGCGCCACCAGCGCCCACCCCTGCAGCTTCAGTAGGGGTGGCCCAGCCCATCAGAATCGAACCGAGTACGGCAAAAATTAGCAGCAGCGGTGGAAATAACCTTTTGAGGGCCAGGGTAGGTGATGCGGTTTTAGTCGTTCTGTCAGCGGCGGGCGGCATGCTTTCGGGGTCGAGCACGGCGCGAATGATGACGTAGATAAAATAAAAGCCGACCAGGATCAGGCCGGGGATAATTGCCCCCGCGAAAAGATCGCCGACGGATACCGACTTAGGCGCAAATACGCCCATGTTGAGCTGGGCCTGTTGATACGCATTGGACAAAACGTCGCCTAACAGAACCAGGGCGATAGAAGGTGGAATGATCTGGCCCAGAGTGCCAGTGGCACTGATGGTTCCTGTTGCCAAAGATGGTTTGTAGCCCTGCTGCAACATCGTAGGGAGCGACATCAGTCCCATTGTTACGACGGTGGCGCCAACGATGCCAGTAGATGCAGCCATTAGCATACCAACGAATACGACCGTTATCGCCAGACCACCGCGGAAGCCACTGAGCAAGGAAGCGATGCTGGATAGCAGGTCCTCTGCGATCCGAGTTTTTTCTAAGACAACCCCCATGAAGACAAAGAGAGGCACGGCGATCAGAGTTTGATTCGTGACAATGCCGAAAAGGCGTCCTGCTGAAAATCCTAGATCGTTTGGATTAAACGCCCCGGTCATTATGCCACCGAAGGCGAACAGTAGCGCCACCCCCGCCAAGGTGGCCGCAACGGGATAACCCAGGCTAAGCGCAGCGAAGGTGGCTGCAAACATGATGAGCGGCGTGAAATCCATCAAGCGCGAAGCTTTGCGGCTTGCTTAAAGATTTCAGCGATCGTCTGCAGTGCCAGCAATAAGGCGGTGATCGGTAACAGTGTTTTAAGCAGGAAAACCCCGGGAATACCGCCGACTTCGGCAGACCCCTCTAATACTCGCCAGCTAGACAGCGTATATGGCCAGCAGGTCACGAGAATAAAAATTGCAATTGGGAGCAGGAAGATGAGGTGTCCGGTAAGGTCAATCACTGCCTGTCGCGATGGAGAAAGTTTACTGTACAAAATGTCGACTCTCACATGCGTATTCTTGTGAACACCGTACGGAATGCCAAACAAGAACAACAAACCGTGCATATACATCACGGATTCTTGTAAAGGAATGGCGCCGATTTCGAATGCGTAACGTAAGATCACAATTGCGACGGTTACGATGACCATTGCTAAAGCGAGCCAGCGTATAGCATGAGCGAGCTTGATGCTGGAGGAGTCGATTATCTTTGTGAGGCTCACGATGCCAGGAGGGCCTGTAGACCAAGCTCCGCCACTGTTCCGGCTCGCTTTTGCTGCTTTGGCCAACCCTGACGGCACTTTGCATGGCCGCAGACGCC
>JAQWQN010000068.1 GCA_029244465.1 Pseudomonadales bacterium | reverse complement strand
TACCGCTTAGGAGGCGGTCGTTCTATCCATTGAACTACGAGGCCGGTGAAAAATGAGGGAGGTCAAACCGTGTAGGGCTCAATCTCCACAAGACAAGTATTGGCGCTACAACCTTGCGCGAGCCCGGAAGTGCCCACATCCAGCGTGAGAACATTGGGATTTCCGTTGAGTTCCAGGGAACCCTCCTTACTCGCATCCAATGGACGATACCAAGCACCTGTTGGAAGTACCACGACATCGGCCCTCATTTGATCATCAAAACCAGCTGACGCCAGACAAGCACCTCGATTGTTGTATAACCGAACGATCTGACCTTCGTATATGCCGCGCGCTCTTGCCGAGTCTGGATGGAGCTTAACAATCTCATGACCGTTGCGCTTACCTTGACTGGCATACGCACTGTGATCGAACTGACTGTGCAATCTGTATTTCGGTTGCGGCGTGAGCAAAGCCAGCGGAAATTGCTTACTGAACGCGCCACCCAGTCTTTCAGCGGGCTCTAACCAACTTGCGTGACCGCGGCAATCCTCCAGGTCAAAAGCGTTAACCACATCAGAAAACAGTTCAATTTTGCCACTCGGCGTCGCCAATCGATGAGCAACCGGATCTGACCGAAACCGACTCAGCCACTCTATCCGACCAGGCTCGTCCGGCAACTTATATTTTCGTTCACGCCAAAATTCGTCGAACGACGGCAGTTCGAAGCCTTGTTTGGCAGCCGTTGCCTGCGAACGCTCCCACAGGTTGGCTAGCCATTCCCTCTCCGTTCGGCCTTCTGTAAACGCCTCAAGCACGTCCAGACGAGCGGCCAGACCTTTGAATATTGCGTGATCAGATCGGGCCTCATTTTGCGGCGGGATGGCTCGCTCCATGACGTGAGCGTATGGGTCGTGACTGGACGCACAAATATCGTCCCGCTCAAGTTGTGTAGTCGCCGGAAAGACGATATCCGCCCATTGTGCGACCGGCGTCCACCACGGTTCGTTCACTATCACCGTATCCGGCCTTCGCCACCCTTGAATGAGTCGGTTTAGATCCTGATGGTGATGGAATGGGTTACCACCAGCCCAGTAAATAAGCTTGATGTCTGGCAGAGTAATTTCTTGACCGTCGTAGGGAATTGTTTCTCCGGGGAGTAGCAACAAATCCGTTATTCGCGAAACCGGGATATGGAATCCGGTAGGGTTCCTACCCTTTGGCAACGTTGCCCAGTTAAACCGACGACTATCGCTGCCAATAAATCCTTCGGCTCCGTACCCGAAACCAAACCCGCAGCCTGTCTCGCCCACCTGGCCCAACATGCAGGCCAAGGTAATCAACATCCAATAAGGTTGTTCGCCGTGTTGTGCGCGCTGAAGTGACCAAGCTGCCGTCAAAAACGTGCGCTTTGACGCCATTATACGCGCGAGATTTATAATCGTTGATTCATTAACATCGCATATATCGCTCGCCCAACGCGGAGTTTTAGGGACACCGTCGCCCCCTCCTAGCAGGTATTGACGGACCTGTTCGTAACCATGGCAATGGGATTGCAAGAATCCTCGATCGAGCAGATTCTCTGTCTCAAGGATATACGCACAGCCCAACATGAGTGCGACGTCGGTGCCTGGTCTCGGGCTAATCCAATCGTCCTCATCGCTACCATCGCCGCGCACTGGCGAGACCGTCACAACCGCAACGCCATTCGCTCGCGCTTTGGCCAGGCCCGGTTCGGACTGATGTTCTGTAATACCGCCGTAGGCGACCTGGGTGTTACGCATGGGTAGTCCCCCAAAGGCAACAACCAACTCACTCCCGGCCGCGACTTCTCCCCAAGTGGTTTGTTCGAGTTCCATCTGCCCCCAGGACGAAACTACGTGAGGCAAAATGACTTGGGCGGCAGCCGTGCTGTAGGTATTCACCGCGCGCGTTGCGCCGCCAAGCATGTTGATAAAACGGTGCAGTTGAGATTGGGCGTGATTGAATCGGCCAGCGCTCGCCCAGCCATAGGATCCTGCAAATAGGGCACGGTTGTCGTGTTCCCGAATCACCCGCTGTAGTTCACCAGCGGCCAGATCCAACGCCTCATCCCAAGGAATGTCGACAAACTCATCAGCGCCACGCCTATGCCTGGCGCGGTCAGGATTCTCCAGCCAACCCTTGCGAACCGCTGGACGCGCGATACGCGCTTTGTGCTGCACCCCATCGACTAGAGCTTGACCAAGTGGCGAGGGATTCGGGTCCAACGCGACATCGAGGACGTCTACGATCTGATCGTCTTCAACGACCACATCATAAATCCCCCACTGGGTGGCGGTGCGATACTTCATCTGCTTTATAGGTTCGTCGGTATTTTTGCTATGAATACCGCTCAGGTACGTCAAAGCCAAAGATGCGAGCGGCGTTCAGACCCAAGACCTTGCCTCGCTCTTCATTGTTCAACATATCCATCGTCCTCTCAATCGCCTGGGCAGAATGGGGCCATGTACCTTCGTGATGTGGAAAGTCATTTGCCCACAAGAAATTGTCAACCAAGCCCGCATCGCGCGCACCACCCAATCCTGGAGGGTCCTCTTGGAAGCTTGCAAAGCCATTCATGCGGAAGTACTCACTGGGCAAGTACTTCAGCCGCGGACGCACCCACATATGGTGTTTTTTGTAGGCTTCGTCCATGGCGGTCAAAGCCCACGCCACCCAGCCAATGCCGGCTTCGATCGAACCAAATCGCAAGTTAGGAAAACGATCAATCACCCCGGAAGCACAAATGTTGGCGATGGGTTCCATTGTTGGTGCTAGAGAATGCACTGCGTAGTTGATCACAGCGCCACCGTTACCCCGACTCGTTCTGGGATCACGTCCGGTCGAGACATGAAAAGTAACGGGCAACCCGGCATCCTGGATGCAAGCCCATAATGGATCAAACTCCGGCAGATTGTAGTTCGGATCTTCGTGGTTTGGCGGACCCCAGTGCGGTTTGCAAGGCAGGGACAGGCCCTTAAAACCAAGCTTCGCCACTCGTTCAACTTCCTTGATCGCACCTTCTTTATCGCCCGCCGCGATCGTAGCCATCGGCGCAAGGCGATCGTTGTAAGGGCCAAACTCCTCCCATGCCCAATCATTCCATGCCCGGCACATCATCTGACTGAATTCGACGTCAGCCGTCGCCCACATCGTTAATCCCAAATTTGGGAATAGGATCTCTGCATCGACGCCATCTAGTGCCAGATCAGAAATACGCGCTTCGGGAGAGCGACCGGATGCGTTTCGCAGTGCATCTTCGCCTTCCATCTTGATATTACGGATACGCAGAGGCCGAAAGCCTTCAGTCTTCTGAAACTGATCACCCTTGTTGTTCACTTGCACACCGGGCAGACGATGGTGAAATTCTTCCGGCACGCGCTTATGCCAAAGGTCTTTAGGTTCTTGCACGTGACCATCAGCAGACACCATGAAATATTTCTTTTCAGCATCCGGGTAAGGGCTTCGATCCCAACCCGCGCTCTGGTGCCCCGTTTCTAGTCGCCAGGCATTGTTTTCATCAGGCGTTGGTATTGCTTCACTCATTTATGTCTCCCCAAAACTAGTATTATGAAAAGTTGTAATTAGCTACCCATTCGATAGCGGAGTTTAACCACAAGCTGTTCACCGACTGGATTATCGTATGCTTCTTGAAATAGATCAGCAAAATCTAACATTGTCTCGTTATGTTCGCCATTTAGCGTATAGACCACAAAAAGCTCAGAAAGCGGTGCAAGCTCCCAGCGATAACGCAATTGCAGATTGACCCGTGAAATCGCAAAATCATCGGCGATCCCGTCGGGATTCACAGGTAAGAGATCGCCCGGGAGAACCGGCACTAAATAATTATTGCGCTCCTCCGCTTTGATTCCCACCCATTGCGCAGAGAGGCGCAGCTGTTGTTTAGCTGAGAGAAAGTAGTCTAAATCCAAGGACGGACGCCATTCACGTGTCGTAAATGTCGAAAATTCGCGGCCCCCTTGCCACAGCAACCAGCCGTCCCGTTCTTTATATTTCGCCGTCGCGCCTATATTGATTCGATCGATTGGCCGCCAAGTCATACCGAGCCGACCTCGATGGCTATCGCCTGCCACCACCTCACCACTGCGCCCAAACTCAACTCGATAGCTCACTCGCTTGGAAGAATCCGTTCGATAGGTAAGCGACAAACTCGATCGTGGTTCAAGCGTAAAAGTGCCGTTGCCACGGCTGTCACGGTCTTCATCACGGCGTGGAAAGTAAGCCACGCCAAGGCGCAGATTGTCTCTATTTGTCAGGTCAAAACCTACGTTCGTCCCGACCCCAGACCGGATCCGCTCGCCGTCAGCATTGACGCCATAATCTGTCCACGCGTTGACTTCGGCGTTACGCACCCAATTCAGATCAGAGCGGCTATAGTTAACAAACGCGTTGTACGCTGTCTCATTGTTACGTCGCAGATATCCCAAATCGTTTATATCTAGAGCATCGTCAAAGTGTGAGACGCCAAACCCGTAATTCACTCCGCGACGTTGCGCGTAACGAACATCAACGAATCCACCGCTGCCTTGACCAACGTCGTCTTTGTCAGAGTGCAGAACTTGTCCGTCGACCTTCAACTTTCCGCGCCCGGTCAAATAGTGATAGTCGAGACCGTGCACAGTCGCGTCTTGATCTTCATGCGCGGCCAGTGTTGAGATCGAACCAACCGCCCGATAGCTGCCATCTGCGCCTTTATTTTCGTAGAGAAATCTAGCAACACCATAATCACTCCCCTCTTGGTGGTAGTTGACGTCACCAACATCGAATTTGGCGTCACCTTCGGAAGCTCCCAAGATGCCATAACGGACATCACCCATCTGGCCAACTACTTTCGTCGCGCCCGCCAGCTCAATCGGAGCCCCAAGCTCGCGAGCAGGCACGACCACGTCATCAGGCACGTCTGGTGCCCGCGATCGCCCACCAATCCTACGCGTATGCAGGGCTGTCACACGGTTCCCGCGTGATGCCCTCGGTGTCGCGTCAAATACTTCGGTTCCTTCTTTGAAAAACAGCCTCTTTTCAGGAAAGAACGTTTCAAAAGCACTTAGGTTCACGATCACGTCATCGCTTTCAACATTACCGAAGTCGGGATTCAAGGTAGCTGTCATTTGAAAGTTGGTCGATGGCCGCCAAAATATGTCTGCGCCTATGCGAGGCTCGGTGATGGCTTCGACTTGATCCTGCGTTACTGATGCATAAGGGAACACACTCCACTGCTGACGTGGGTCCACTTGTTCGATCAATAGGGGTTGTAACGCAGACATAAAGAGAGGCTGGGTAAACGGTAGTGCTGGCACCGCCCAACGTTCATCCAAATAAGCGACTTTGCGACTGACGTAGGCATTTATCGTTCGAATACCAACCTCTTTGGGCATAGCGACTTGGGACCAGGGCAGAAATATTTCTGCATTCCACCCCGTTGCTGTCACCACGGTGCCACCATACCAAGCGCCGTCCCAATCGCCACTAAACTGTCTTTCCGGCAACACCGTCCCATCTACTTGATTGCCACCAAGCGCCAAATTGACCCAATAGCCATATCGACCTTGCCCAGACGTATCTATCGTGACACCAACGTTGTCGCGATTGAGTCGTCCTTCGTCTCGACCTGAATACCGCGTTACAAGCGTGTCTAGCGGCTGCTCCATCTCAAAAGATGCATAGAGACCTTTCTCGGTGTAGAACATCTTGACAACAGTCTGGTGTCGAGGCACCCCTTCAGTATCTGGATCAACCACCAAAAAGCTGTCCACACCCGGCATTGACTGCCACTGCGGTTCATCAAGGTGGCCGTCGATTTGGATTGAGATTTGGGATTCGGGATAGGTGGGGAGCGTGATTGGGTTCGCGGCGTCAATGGAGATTCGAGCCGGCATAGTGACGACAACCCCCGGAGGATCACCGCTCTGCGATGGTACAGATTCAGGTAGTGGGACATAGCGCGCATCGCGTCGCAACTTATTGAGGTTATAGCCCGCGGGTGCTTTGTCGATGAGTTTGTGCGCGTCATCGCTGCCGACTGGGAGCTGCACCGATGGTTCTAGCGGCGGCAGATCATTGAGATAATCGTCATCACTCAATAGATCCTCAATGGAACCATCCAGCTCGTCGAATTCGAAGCTGAATTCGTCTTCATTCAACCTCGATACCTGTTCCCTCGATACCTGTTCTGTCAGTTCGCTCAAGGCTTCGCTGCTCGGTGCAAAGATTGTCTCCTCAGCGGACCATATCCACGCGCCTGTGTACCCAGCCGCATGAGCAGATCGAATGTGATCGTCTGCAGTATCGCGATCCGTGTAGGGTCCACTAGCCACCCTGAAGTATACCCCTTTGGATGTCTCCACCCGCATCGCAAAGAACGACTTTCCCAACCTTTGGCTTGCTTCTCCGCTCGCTTTCTGCGCGATATCTGGCGTCGTAAAGCTCCCAACAGTTACCCAAAATTGAACGGCACCAAAAGCCGACAGGGGGAGCAGCCAACAAACAGACGTTAGCAATAAGGCGGTTGCGATCCTTACCATAGTAGCGGAGTCACTCCTAAGCGTTTAATTAACTAATATAGCAGGCGGGCGCGAGATTGGCTAAAGCCAACGTCCCAGAACCGCCCTATTCCTAATCCTCTCAAGCCGCTGTAAACAGAATCATGATGCCAGCAGCTATAGCAGAGCCGATGACGCCAGCAACATTAGGGCCCATGGCGTGCATTAAGAGGAAGTTGTGTGGATTCGCTTCCAATCCAACTTTGTTTGCGACACGTGCGGCCATCGGCACGGCAGAGACACCCGCGGCACCGATCAGCGGATTGATCGGTGTCGCACCCACTCGGTTCATGACCTTGGCCATCAAAATGCCACAAGCAGTACCAATACCGAAAGCGAACATGCCGAGCAATAAAATCCCGATTGCTTCGACCGTCAGAAAAACGCTCGCCTGTAGTTTCGAGCCAACCGCGAGGCCCAGAAAAATGGTCACTATATTAATCAGCACATTCTGGGTGGTATCTGACAATCGATCGACCACGCCACATTCTTTCATCAGGTTGCCAAAGCAGAACATACCAAGCAAAGGCGCCGCGGACGGCAGTAACAAAGCCACCAAAAGGAGCAATAAGAGCGGGAACACGATTTTTTCCAACCGAGACACATCCCGAAGCTGCGTCATTACTATCGCGCGTTCTTCTTTAGTGGTTAGCGCACGCATTATAGGCGGCTGGATGATCGGCACTAGCGCCATATAAGAATAAGCAGCAACCGCAATTGCACCTAATAGATGCGGCGCCAACTGCCCAGCAACGTAAATCGCTGTTGGCCCGTCCGCGCCGCCGATGATACCGATCGCAGCAGCTTCCTTGAGACTAAAGTCCATAATGCCAAGGCTAGACAATCCCAGGGCACCCAGTAGTGTCGCGAAGATACCAAACTGCGCTGCCGCGCCAAGGAACAGGGTTCGGGGGTTTGCCAACAACGGTCCAAAGTCCGTCATAGCGCCGACGCCCATAAAAATAATGAGCGGAAACGCACCAGTCTCTATTCCTACTTTGTAGACGAGATAAAGCAAGCCATCACCCGTCGCAATTTCCACACCGGGGATATTGCTCAAAATCCCACCAAACCCGATGGTGACTAAGAGTAACGGCTCAAACTTTTTGGCGATTGCCAGATACAAAAGGCCCAAGCCAACCACGATCATCACGAATTGGCCGGCAGTAATCTGATATAAACCAGACGCCTGCCAAAGCTGAGTAACAAGCTCCATTACAAACAGACCTGGCGGTTCATCGTTCTATGCGAAGGCAAGAAGAGAATCCCCCACGGCTACGGCATCGCCGACAGCAATATCCACACTGGCGATCACACCAGCGCGCGGCGCACTAACTTCAGTTTCCATTTTCATGGCTTCCAGAATGATCACCGTCTCACCTTCGGCAACGTGTTGACCTGCACCCACGAGCACCTTGAATACATTGCCTGCTAAGGGCGACGGCAAAGAAGCCGCAGTCAACGCAGCCCCCGCCCCCCCCTTCGGTGTGCTTGACGGTGTCTCCGCACTGGCAACGCCGCCATTAGCATTCACCTCAACGGTATAACTGTTGCCGTTAACTTTGACTGTATATACGGCGGCCTGTTCGTCCAATCTTGATGGCGAAGCGTTCGCTGTAGATGGTTTTTCTGCGCTAGAACCAGGCACGGGTTCAAAAACATCGGCATTGCCGCGATTTTCAATAAACTTCAGACCAACTTGTGGAAATAAAGCGTAAATAAGCACATCGTCAATTACCTCATGGGCAAGTTCTATGCCTTTTTCTACTGC
>JAQWQN010000261.1 GCA_029244465.1 Pseudomonadales bacterium | reverse complement strand
GGGAGTTCAAGTCTCCCCCTAGCTACCAATTAACCCCGTAAGTTAGTTTTTAGTCTCTCTTTGCGCAAAACGCTCGCTAGTGATGGGCGTGGTTATCCGTACAACGTATTTGACCCAAACCTAGTCTCGCCAGTGTACGCCACCATTGCCTGAACGTGCGGACTGGAATGCTCTACTCGGGCAATTGCATCGTCCTGGCTGCTCCAGCCATACGATAGACCCTGCTGCAGTAACCACGCAAAGCGAGGATCATTGCGATCCAACATTTCCTGTGGCACTTCGCCGATCAGTCCTTCCTGCGAGCGCACGTACGGTCGGGCCATATAGACCGGGATGCTGACGCGCAGCCCCGGTCGCGAGCGGTTGAACGCACCATGCCAGGTGTTGCCATGCCATACGACGAGTGAGCCTGCAGCGGCCTCCACGGCAATCGCATGGGGGTTATTGTCGGGGTTTGATTCATGTGCTTCGGGTGCACGGCACCACTTGTGGCTGCCTGGCACGAAGGCAGTAGCGCCATTTTTCCGGTTAAAGTCGGTCAGCACGTAGGTGAGATTGCACACCATGGAGTGGGGCGGTAGGGGCGATGGCATCGGTGTGTCGGTGTGTAAAGCAAAACTCGATTGATTGGGGCCTTTCATGAAACAACCCATACTCGACAGCACAACACTGTAGCCGCACAGGTAACTGGCCAAGGTGAGCAACACCGGATTCATCAGCGCTTTTTCAAATAACTGATCCTCAAAAATCAGCGACTGCATTAAATCACCAAAGGGCGAATCTGCCGTTCCAGTGAATTTATCTAAATGGCCTTTAAAATTGGCGTGACTCGAACCATCCTTGAGGTCTGGTGGCTCACCATTACGTCGTTCTGCAACATCAAGGCAAGCCGCGAGTAAGCGCTCCCCAAGGTTGCCCGGGCAAGCCAATTCCGGCGGTATCACAGTGAACCCTTTTGAATCCAACTCGGCGATGAATGATTCAAGTTTATGTTCGCGAATTTCGTCCCAGATTCGTTCCAGAAGCGTCGCTTGAGTTGCCGCGGATGCGTCCATGTGAGCCACCAATGTTGTCTTTCAGTGACGATGATAGCGAAGGGCGAGTTTGGATCCCACACGAGATCACCGCAAAGGCCTGGGCTCTGCGTGTTGAGGATAACGAGGCAAACGATCGCCAATCCGCGTTGGCAGGCGTAATGCGCTCAAATTGAACATCACCACCAGCGGTGCACGCGACGGCTTCATGGATGCCATAGCCTAAGGCCTGTTGTTGGCTGTTCTAGGGTGGGGCAAGGGCACTAAGAAGGATCTGAAACGATCCACTGGTTGGAGCTCGCACACAGCTGCGGGTGTGCTGCTCGCCATCCTCTGACCAGTTGCGCAAATACGTCAGGCCCGCGCATTGAATCCTCTTCAGCTCAGCGATTAAAAAGGTAACATGAGACCAAAGGGCAGGGCTTGAATGTGCTCGAGGTTAAGGAGTAGGAATGCAAGATCGAAACCAGGATGCAAAGAGCGAGACCACTATAGAGGGGGCCATCGCACTTGATATTGATCCGTATGCGAACGAGTTTCTTGCCAATCCTTACGCCTTTCACGCCTCCTTGCGTGATGCGGGTCCGGTGGTCTATCTGCCTAAGTACGATGTGGTTGTCTTGGCTCGATACGAGGCAGTGCGAGCGGCGTTAGACGATCCGGCCACTTTTTGCTCTCGGCGAGGTGTTGGTTTGTCCGACTTTCAATTGGAGGAACCTTGGCGCCCGCCAAGCATTATTCTTGAAGCCGATGCGCCCCTGCACACAAAAACTAGAAAGGTTCTCAACGAGGCACTCTCGCGCAGTGCGCTGGCTGAGCTCGCGCCTCGCTTTGATCGCCAGGCGGTGGAGTTGGTCGACGGTCTGGTGGCGAAGGGGCACATAGACGGTATCAAGGATCTCGCGGAGGCATTTCCACTGTCTGTCTTCCCGGATGCCATTGGTGTTGTGAAGGAAGGTCGCCAGAATCTGCTGCCGTATGGCGATATGGCGTTCAATGCCTTTGGACCACGAAACGATCTATTTGAACGGTCTTTCGCGAACGCCCAAACGGTGACGGCTTGGGTTGTAGAGCAATGTGAGCGCCACAACTTAAGCCATGACGGCATTGGCGCTAGTGTCTATGCCGCGGCGGACCGTGGCGAAGTGACGGGAGAGGAAGCAGGTCTCCTGGTGCGTTCCCTCCTAACGGCGGGGCTTGATACAACGATCTTTGCTATTGGCGCGATGCTTTATTGTCTCGCGCAGCATCCCGCGCAATGGGCTAAATTGCAGGCGGAGCCGCGTCTGGTGCGATCGGCCTTCACCGAAGTGATTCGCTATATGTCGCCAGCTCAGACTTTTTTTCGCACGACGAATAGCAATGCGGAGGTCTCCGGCATCCAGATTCCAGAGGGACAAAAAATCCTCCTGTGCTTGGCGGCTGCCAATAGAGATCCACGCCAATGGCAAGACGCTGATCAGTTTCAGGTAGATCGGCGTGCAGTCGGCCACGTTGGTTTCGGCTATGGCGTCCATGTCTGTGTAGGTCAGCAGCTCGCGCGCCTGGAAGGCGAAGCCGTGCTCAAGGCATTGATCAGTCAGGTTGCTCTGCTTGAACTGGATGGAGAGCCGCGATACCGGATGAATAACACGCTGCACGGATTTGACCGATTGCCCATGCGCATTAGCTAGCTCGCCTCATCGATCAGCTGTCGATGGATTGCGCGTACGGCTGCGAAGAGGCGCGTGCCTCTCCGAAGCTGGCGGTAGGCTACGAGTAGCCGAGAATCGCTTTTACTTCGAGGAATTCCTCAAAGCCGAACGAACCCCATTCGCGGCCATTGCCGCTTTGCTTATACCCACCAAATGGCGCCTGATTGTTAGGACCTGCGCCGTTCAAATGAACATTGCCTGTGCGAATCCGACGCGCGACAGCGCGTGCTCGCTCAGTATCTGATGAGGAGATGTACCCGGATAATCCATAGGGCGTATCGTTAGCGATACGTACGGCATCGTCGTCATCTTCATAGCCAATCAGTGACAGCACCGGACCAAAGATCTCTTCCTGGGCGATGCTCATGTCATTGGTGACATGCGAAAAGACCGTCGGTTTTACGTAGTACCCTGAGTTCAGACCCTCTGGCTTCCCGGTGCCTCCTGTTTCGAGCGTCGCGCCTTCATCAATACCCTTTTGGATAAGGTCTTGGATCTTGTTCCACTGCACGTCTGAGACGACCGGACCAATGGTGGTTCCATCTGCATTCGGGTCACCGACTACGACCTGTTCGGCGGCAGCTTTGGCGATACCGGCGGCTTCATCCATGCGCGCTTGCGGTACCAGCATACGCGTTGGCGCGTTACATGATTGTCCCGAGTTCATGCACATACCAAACACGTCGCGAGAGATGGACTTTGCAAATTCCGCGTCATCAAGGATGATGTTGGCAGACTTGCCACCGAGTTCCTGCGCCACTCGCTTAACGGTCGGCGCGGCGTTTCTGGCCACTTCAATACCAGCTCGCGTGGAGCCGGTGAAAGACATCATATCGACGTCCGGATGTGAGGAGAGTGCGGTGCCAACCCCGGGACCGTCGCCGTTAACCAGGTTGAAGACTCCGGCTGGCACACCTGCGTCGTGCATTATTTCGGCGAAAATTATGGCGTTGAACGGTGCGACTTCAGAGGGTTTTAACACCATGGTGCAACCGGCAGCTAATGCGGGTGCAACTTTGCACGTGATTTGGTTGATAGGCCAGTTCCAGGGGGTAATCAGGCCACAAACGCCGGCGGGCTCTTTAATGACGCGTGCGTTACCGCGGTCTTCTTCGAATTCAAACTCCTTTAAGACGGCCAATGTTGTCATAAAGTGACCGAGACCGGAGGGCGCCTGTGCTGCGTTTGCAAGCCCTATGGGCGCGCCCATTTCTTGACTTATGGCTTGACCGAGATCGGCTAGACGCTTTTGAAACGAGGCAATGATTTTTTCCAGCAACTCAACCCTTTCTTCGCGGGTCGTTTGAGAAAAGGTCTCGAATGCTGCCGTTGCTGCAGCGACTGCGTTGTTCAGGTCATCGTCGTTGCCCAGGGCAATCGTGCCGATCGCTTCTTCTGTGGCTGGATTAATGACGTCCAGGGTGGTCGTTGATTGTGGTTCAACCCACTCACCATTGATGTAAAACTTTTGGTTATTGCTCAAAGTAAATACTCCTGTGCCGATGATCGGCAAATTAATTCAAGCACCGATAGGGTGCCAAAAACGGAAGAGGATTCTTACAGATTGACCTGAGCTTGCAAGGTCTTTGTGCCAGAAGCCGTTGCGGCGGATAATGTTCGGCTAAATGATCGCCGTGTGGCTTCGAGGGAGGGCAGGAATGAGTAGAATTTTCGGGCCGATTGCACAGAGTGGCTATGTTGTGCCAGATCTGGATAAAGCCATTGAGCACTGGGCAAATACCTTAGGGGTGGGTCCCTGGTTTGAATTGGATACGTCAGTTTTTGAGGAGATGCTCTACCGTTCGCAACCGACCGACATGCGGGTTCGAATCGCGCTCGCGAACAGCGGCGATTTGCAGATAGAGTTGATCCAACCGCTGGACGATGAGCCCTCTCCCTACCGCGACTTCCTGCAAGATAACGGCGGTCATGGCGGTTTGCAGCATGTTTCCAGTTGGCCGAGTACTGACACATTCGACAATCTCATTGCAAACCATCAGGTGACATTCTCGGGACGGGGTGGTGGCACGCGGTTTGCTTATTTTTCCGATGCGCTCGACTTCGGCATGATGATGGAGATTGCTGATCTGACGCGCGGCACGCGCGCCTACTTTGACGAAATAAAGGCCGCCGCTGCCCATTGGAACGGCGTCAGCGCGCGTGCCTAGCGCGTGTAACATTAAATACCGGAGGACATTATGCCCACCTTTCAAGTGCTGGTTCTGTCAGAGCCGCGAGACGGTAAGGAAGACGAATTTAACGAGTGGTATGAAAACACGCATCTGGATGAGGTCATAGCGACCACGGGTTGGCGGCGTGCGCAGAGGTTTCGTCTGGCGGAGAGCGTGGGCGCGGAATGTCCATTGCCCTATATGGCGGCTTACGAAGCGGAAGCCGAGACCGCACAAGAGGTGCTGGACACGCTCAACGGAACACGCGATGGGCGTCGTCAGAGCGATGCGATCAATAAGCGAACCGCCGGTGTGTGGGTCTATGAAGTAACCGGCCCAGAGCACGCTGCCTGACCTTCCGTGGGCGCAGTGGGGGCCATCGAGACAACCCTCTGTGGAAGCGTGCTCAAAGTTAGCGAGCAACGACGACCAGGGGTTTAACTTGCAGCGTAAGCAGACTCAGGTTCCCTAATAGCCTCGTTGCAGATCGACGACATATTCGAGTGTGGTGCCGGATCGGTAGCGATCCAGATTGCGCAGGAATATTGTTGCGATGTCTTGCGGTCGGCTAACCGCCGACAGGTGTGGGGTTATGTACGTAGCAGGTGAATCCCACAGTGGGTTTTCACTAGGCAGCGGTTCTGTCTGAAAGACGTCCAGCACCGCTTTGCGAAGCCTTTGTGACTTCATTGCTGCGATCAAGGCATCTTCATCCACCGTGACGCCACGGCCGATATTCAACAGCATTGCCTCTCTGGGCAGCGCTGCTAGTACGTCGGCGTCAATTAGCCCGGTGGTCTCTGCGGTGCCGGGTAAGGCGACTAAGCAATAGTCGGCATCGTGAAGGACGTCGGGCAGTTGGCTAACTGAAACTGTGGCGTCGAAGCCGGAGCTGGTTGCACCGGACCGGGATACTCCCGTGACGCGCATTTGGAAGGTCCTAGCCACTGCCGCGACATGCTGCCCGATCGATCCTGTGCCGACGATGACCAGATGACGATTTTGCAGAGTCCCGGGTAGATAGGGTTGCCATTGTTTCGTGCTTTGTGCCTGCCAAGTCCGGTTGAGATCGCGCACGTCGTCGAGGAGATAGGCGAAGACGTATTCTGCGATCAAGGGCCCAAAAATCCCCTTGATGCCAGTGATTAAGACCCGTTTGGCAAGAGCCTCTTGTGCCAGTGGCTCAATGCCCGCCCAGGTGGATTGGATCCAGTGTGGTGTGCGGCCCGTGCGCAGGTACTGTACGGCAAGATCCGGTTGGGCTAACAAGATCTCAAACGAACGTTTCTCGGTGTTAGCGTGTTGCAGATTCCTGGCGAAGACCGTATCGGTTGCTGGCTCAAGAAACTCAGCGTAGTCCGGGGCATCCTCGCAGAGTACCAGGATGCTCACCTGAGCCTCTTGCTCTGAGGGAAAGCACCGGTGCGCTCGAGCACTGGGTCAAGGTGCCAGGGTTGTGGCGTCTGGGGTAGATCAACCCGGGGCCAGGCGATTGGGGTGACTTCACTGGCGATGGCGGTACCTGGCTGAATGTTGGTCCGATCCACGGCGTGATGTTTGCCGCTTTGACTCCGTGTCGTGCCGTCTGCAAAGAAGATCATCGTATGTACTTCTCGTGTCTGGTTTGTCCGGTTGGCATTGGCGCCGTGCGCGGTCAAGCCGTGGTGAAAAGCGATGCTGCCTCGAGGTACTTCGACATGGATTGGGTCTGCCGTCAGAATTCCGCTGGCCTGGTCGAGAGGATCTTCCTCACCGCGACGAAAAATATCGATAAACGTGCGGTCAGATGTGCGATGAGATGCGGGAATGTAATACATGCAGCCATTTTCGACTGTCGATCCATTGAGCGGTATCCAGGCGGTGAGTGCTTGCTCTTCGGTCATTGGCCAGTATGGCAGATCTTGGTGCGGGTCGGTTACGCGTCCGCCGGGTTCCTTAAATAGTGCCTGGTCGTGCCAAAGGCGAACTGCATCGGCCGCGAGCAGCTCTGCAGCAGCTTGAGCAATCTTTGCGTTGAAAGTCAGGGGACGAATATCAGCAAAGTCCTCCCAGAGATTCATGCACTGCAGGAAAGATTGTTCGTAGGTACTCTTCTCTGCCAACGCACGATTATCGAACCGCTTCCGCTCGGCGACAGCTGCGCGCACGATCGGCTGATATCGATCGATTTCGGCTGCCGTGAGGAGGCGGTCGATCACAACGTAGCCTTGTTCTTGAAACTGATTGATAACCGCTTGCGTAAGTATGGTTGTACTCCGGTGCCTGATTCATGCCTATTATCGGACGGCTCTCTGACTTTTTTAAAGGGTTTTTTGGGGGCATACTGATCGATCCTGAGTATCATTTGTGACCTTGAACAATGTCTGAAAACATCATCGCCATTGACCGCTATCCAGAACAACATACCCGGGGGTCGTTGCTGGAAGGCAAGCGGTATATCTCGCAGGCGTTTCGTGCCCAGGAGTGGGAAGGCATGTGGACCAAAGTCTGGTTGCTGCTCGGCCGTGCGTCAGAATTGCCTAACCCTGGCGATTGGCAGATGGAATCAGTAGGCGATGAAGAAATTCTCATGGTTCGCCAAACGGACAACAGCATCAAAGCCTTTTATAACGTCTGTCAGCATCGCGGTAATCCGTTGGTCGAAGGACCAAAAGGATCGGTCAAACGATTTGTCTGTAAATATCATTCATGGGCGTTTATGCCCGACGGAGAACTTAACTTCGCGCCTGATCGAGAGGATTTTCCGGAAGGCAATCCGTGCGGAAAAGTGAGGTTGTCAGAAATTGCCTGTGAAACGTTTGCCGGATTCGTCTGGATCAATATGGATCCAAAATGTGGCAATTTGAAAGACTATTTGGGTCCGATTTGGGATGAGTGGCAAGCGCGCGATATCGCTACATGGCAGCGTACCATGGCCAACAGTATGTGGTTGCCGTGTAATTGGAAGGTTGTGCTCGATAATTTCAACGAATCCTACCACGTGCCCACGGTGCATATGGGCGAGACGACGGACAGCAATCGCCAAGAGCTCCGCGGTCACATCAACACCTATTTCAAGGAAACCCAATTCGATCTTTCCAATGAAGGTCACAATCGAATGATTATGGAGGGTGGCTACGGGGTTGGGTCGACAGACAAGGCAGGCAACATTTTAGAGCCATTGGCCAGTCAGCTTAAGTACTGGGATCTGGATCCGGACGACTTTAAAGCTGAGCCAGAAAAAACGCGCGCAGCACTACAACAGGCCAAAAAGAAAATTGGACCGTCGCGAGGGTTCACCCACTACGACCATGTACCGGATGAGCAGCTTACGGATGCGTTCCACTACACGTTGTTCCCCAATTTTGCAGTGTCGTTATGGAGTGATGGCTTTCACTTTTTACGAGCACGTCCGCATCCGACGGATCCGCAGCAATGTCTGTTTGATAATTTTTGGTATTCAAGTCCGGCAGCGCTTGAATCAGGCGTGGAACGGGACCACGGGCGAGGTGCTGAAGTTGCCCACACGATGTTGGAGTTTGGCTCGGACGTATCGATCGGTCCGGGCATCGAGGATGACGTACGCGTGTTTGTTACGCAGCAAAAAGGTTTCCGTTCAAGAGGCTTTAAGGGCGTGTATCTGTCCAATCAGGAAAAACGAATTCGCCGTTATCATGAATTGATAGACGATTACATCGAGGGCCGTTTACCAAAAAAACAGGTTGCTAACAGAAGAGGGGATTAGGATGAACAAAGTGGAAGGCTTGCACCATTTGGCAGTGTGTACGGCCAATATGAAAGAGCAGATCGAGTTTTTTACCGACAAACTGGGCATGGAACTGCAGGCTTTGTATTGGATGCATGGCGTAGAGAACACCTGGCACGGCTTCTTGCGTTTGAACGATGAGAGCTCGATCGCCTTTGTTTCTAATCCAGACATTGCTGCGATCCCTCGCGTGGCAGGTGAAACCTACGCTGGTAACCCGGGCGCCAATAGTGCCGCCGGGACCATGCAGCATCTCGCCTTCAAGGTGAAGAACCATGCGGAGATGATGGCGATGCGCGACCGCCTACGCGCAAAAGGTGTGCCTGTTATGGGCCCTGTGGACCACGGCATGTGTTGTTCTATGTATTTTGCCGGTCCAGAGAATCTGTCGTTGGAGTTCAGCTATTCGAATGAACCGATTAACGCCGAGGCCTGGATAGACCCAGAGGTAGTCCAGTTAGCCGGCATTAACGCGGAAGAGCTCGCGCGTTTCAAGCAACCGGACGGTTTTGCCGATCAAGGCGGCGAAGTCGCCCAACCGAACGTTGCGGAGGCGCCTGGACCACACATGACGAATTATCCAGAGGGGGCCTATGCGGCCATCATGGGTACGCCTGACGAAGTGATGTATGACTCGTTGGAGAGCAACCCACCGGTGACTACTGCCTAACGTCCTGTCTTTATGCCGAATTCATGCAGGATTTCAGCACCATGTTCACCTTTCAGTGGTGGCGGATGATGGAGTCCCGTCGGGCTCGAGGCAAATTTGATCGGGTTAGCGGCTAGAGTAGCCGTTGGGTTGCCTTCGCCCTGGATCTGATACGTTTCAAGCATTGCCCGCGCGGCGACGTGCGGGTCATCGAATACGTCAGCCAAGGAATTGACCGGTCCCACAGGGACGTTGCCGCCGAGTAGGTCAACGATTTCTTGCTTGGTCTTGGTTGTAGACCAGGCTGAGATCTCGCCTTCTGTGAAGGCTCGATTGGCTGCGCGCTTCGCGTTGCTACTGGTCCGCTCATCCTGGATCAGGTCTTCCCGTCCCATCGCCTGACAGAGAAAAATCCAGTGCCGCTCGACGGGGGCCGCGATCGCAACACGACCATCGGCCGTTGCAAACAAGGTGAATGGAACCAACGCACTGACGCCCGGCTTGGGTTCCCGTTGCGTGACGCTGTATGCGGCAATATTGGAGCGCAGCAAGGTCATGACCGCATCGTACATGCCAACGTCGAAGAATTCGCCAGAGCCCGTGAGTCGTGCTTTGTGCACAGCAGCGACGAGGCCGAGGGCCATCAAGGTGCCGGGGTAAATGTCTGCGATGGCAACAGGGAAAAGATCCCCCGTCGCCTCGACGAGCCCGCCTGCGCTCTGTCCGGCGACATCGAGGCACGGCCAATCGCTGTACGGGCTTGCGCCAGTTCTCGGGTCCCCGTAACCACGAACCGCGCCATAGACGATTTGTGGGTTGCGCGCACGGATGACCTCGTAGCTCAGTCCTAACTGGTCCATCACCCCGGTGCGCATGTTCTCGACCACCGCATCGGCTTGCTCACAGAGTTGCAACAGAATTTCTTTGTCTTTCGGTACTTTTAAATCCAAGCAAATACTGCGTTTGTTGCGGTTTACGCCCGCAAAAGCCATACCATAATCAGCCCCTTCATCGCTGTCTTTGAACGCGTGGTGGTAATTGGGCGGAAATGGCGGCACGGGACGGAAGCCGTCGCCACCGGGCGGCTCGACTTTGATCACGTTGGCGCCGAGGTCGGCGAGGAGGGCAGTGCCGAAGGGACCTGCGAAAGCCATAGAGCAATCTATGATCGTGACGTCTTCTAGTGGTCCGGTGCGTGCAGCGAAACTCATACTCTCTCTCCTTGGGGCGACAAAGCATGATACCGTTTTACGACGAACGGTATCCAAGGTGAGTGAATGGGCAGAAACATTCTTTTTATAACCACTGACCAAATGCGATTTGACGCACTGGGGTGCAATGGAGGACAGATAGCTCGGACACCAGCGATCGATCGCCTGGCTCGAGAAGGCATCAACTATGCGCGAGCGCACAACCAAAACGTTGGGTGTATGCCCGCACGGGCGACCATGATGACTGGTCAGCATGTCGCCAGCCACGGTGTTTGGATGAATGGCGTGTCCTTACCTGAAGATCAGGAAACGATTGCGCATCATTTACAGCGGCACGGTTATCGAACGGCACTGCTTGGTAAGGCTCACTTCGAACCATGGCTGGGCCAACCGGAGGATTTTTTTGAGAATCGCATGGCGGCGCTGGGCTCAACGGGGCCTCACCGTGGCTTCGAACATATGGAACTTGCCAACCACTTCTTCGAGGGGCACTCGCACTACGATGTCTGGATGAACGACCATGCCGAGATGAAGTCACAGTTCTACCCAATGATCACGGCTTCTGGGCAGAACACGATAAGTCGAGGATCTACAGGTGCTGTACAGGTCTGGCCGATGGATGTGCCGTCAGAGCTCTATCATACCAATTGGGTGGCTGATCGCACGATTGCGTGGCTTAACGAGGTTCGGGCAGATGAGTCTTTTTTCTGTTGGATGAGTTTTCCTGACCCACATCACCCATGGGATATCCCAAGATCCGAACTGCACAGAGTAGATTGGCGCGACGTGCCGCTCCCCGCACTCTATCGAACCAACGCGACAGAGCGCGAAGCGTTGCTCGCGCAAAAACCAAAGCACTGGCGCGGTTACTACGAAGGGTCTTTATGGACCAACTTGGAATCGCCGCGCGAATACGTGCCGCGGGAAATGACGGCAGACCAGCTGCGTGAGATCAACGCCATGACGCACATCGAAAATGAACTCATTGATGAAGCGTGCCAGCGCGTCTTTGAGCAACTCGATGCCCAGGGACGGCTCGATAATACGGACATTATTTTTACCACGGACCATGGCGAGTTGCAGGGCGACTTCGGCCTCTTGTTCAAAGGTCCCTACCACGTTGACGCACTCATGCGTCTACCGCTCATATGGAAACCAGCTGGAAACACCCAGGCATCTTCTATAGCCGCACCGGTCGGGCACCTGGACCTGGCGAGTACGTTTTGTGAAATTGCGGATATTGAGGTCCCAGACTACTGTCAGGGCCAGCCCTTGCCTCGCACTGATGCGCAAGCAGAATCTCAGAATCGGGACTGTGTATTGACAGAATGGGATTCCGAACATGGGCCGATCGACATGCACCTGGCCTCCATCTACGAACAATCTGGCTGGTTGGCTACGCGTTACCGCGAAAGCACGCTGTACGACGGTAGCGAAGGTGAACTCTACAATATGTCGGAAGATCCGCAGCAGACGGTAAACCTGTGGACCGACCCGTCGTCAAAAGGGATACGCGATGATCTGGTTGATCTGCTCGAGGCTCGGTTACCGAAAACTCGAAGCCCTAGACTGGAACGACAAGCCCCTGTGTAAATGCCGGCGCCCGCCGTGGTAATTCCCTGTGGCTGCTGGTGGCCTGCCTGGGTTGGTTGTTTACGACGACTGGGGTCACAATAGAGTTTTTGGACGGGACGCATGGCTGACTTCCTGCATGAAGGCGAACTGACACTGGACAATGGTATCTGCGGCGAAATGTGGACGGTTTCGACTGCGAATCCACAGACGTTCTATCAGGCCATTTCGCAGCCAGAAGAGGTGCCGCGGACGGAAATTTTTGCACAGAATTTTTATCCGGCTGATGCCCTGTCTGGCGCTGGCAAAAAGCCGCCCATGGTCATCGTGGTACCGGGCAGTATGGGCATTGCACCCTCGCATGTGCACAAAGCGAAGCTCCTTACCGATGCGGGTTTTGCCGCTTGTTTGTTAGACCCTTTTGGCGCGCGTGCAGTTTCGAGCACTGTAGCTAATCAAGCGCAGTTTTCATTCGCGGCGAGTGCCTGGGACGTGCTTGCGACCGTCGCGGCACTGACGCAACAGGGTACCGTTGATCCAGCTCGAATAGGTGCACAGGGACACAGTCGCGGCGGTGCGGCGATTTTATCCGCAGCATCGATGACGAAGTTTTCAAATTTTGACGGGCGCATGGTCGGGGCTTATGCCGCCTACCCATGGTCTGGCCAACAGTTTCTTAACCCTGATGTGGGTCTGACCAAGATTCGTTCTGTGGTCGGTGATCAAGATGAGTGGTGCTCTGCGCAGCAAATTCAAGGACACATGCAGGCGTTGAGACTGTGTGGTAGCGAGGCCAGTTGGCGAATTTTTGCGGGCGCGCATCATAGCTTTGACCGCGCAACGCCGGTAGAAATGATAGCCGAAGCCTCTGTTGCGCCGGGGGCACCAACGATTTATATCGAGGATGATGGCACCTGTATCCACCCTGTTACTGGACCCTGCCCGATTGAGACAAGCGAAAGAGACTTGATGCTATACGGTATTAAAGCCGGTCATGGCAATCGCGGTGCACGTCTCGGCACGTCCGCTGATTTTGCAGAACAATTTCACGCCGACATGATGACATTTTGGCGCGCCTGTTTTGCTTAAGAGTATCAGTTAGGGCGTCTTCGCCGCCCAGTTGTCCAACCAGTCGCCGAACCGCTCGATCCAAGTGTCGGATGGCAAATTTTGGTGGCGCATGCCAAACCCGTGTCCGCCATTGGCGTACATATGTAGCTCAGCGGGTACTTTTGCGGTTAGCCACCGTGTGTATAAGTTGACACTATCGATTGCGAGCCCAAGTGGGTCGTCGCTCGCTGCAACGATAAAAGCAGGCGGCAGGTTTTCAGGCAGTGCAGTATCCGCCAACCAGCGGTTGGCGGCATAGATCGGTGCCACAAACGCAGGCGCCGTTTGATCAACACCCAGGTAAGCCACGTGCACAGTGACAGCGCCACCCGCAGAAAACCCCATAAAACCAATCCGGTCAGGATCGACACGGAAGTTTGCGGCCTGCTCGCGTACGAGTGCTATGGCGCGCAAACCATCAGCGCCCGCGAGCGGCGCGATTTTGCTCATGGCATTGTGGGATTCTTCTGGCGACTTCGACATCATTTCTTGGACACCGTCTTCGCCGGACGGCACTAAGCGATAACGCAAGACAAACGCGGCTACCCCGCGGTCGTTCAACCACTTGGCAACGTGGTTACCTTCGCTGTTGATAGATAGTGCATGGAAGCCGCCACCCGGCGCGATGACGATGCCGATACCATTGGCTTTTTCACTTTGCGGAAGAAAGGGTGTGATGGTCGGTGTGGATACGTTGGTAACGACGTCAGTGCGGAAAATCTCTGAAAAGTAGCTGCGTTCAGGGCCGATCCATTGCGTCGTGTTAGGTGGGGTCTCGTAGAGTGGGACGGCATCTGCTGCGAGCGTGCCGGCTATCCAAAATATGGTCAGGGCGGTTGGGAAAATGATCAGAAATCGATGCATAGTCGTCTCCAGAGCACCTCACAAGTATAGTGGGTTTCCTCTATACTCGCCGCCTTTAGCTGTTCAGCTTGAACAAGAATTTTAAACGAAACTACAGACTAGATAGAGGAAAGAATGGACATAGCAGGCAAAATAGCGGTCATCACCGGTGGTGCGTCTGGTTTAGGGCGCGCGACGAGCGAACTACTCCATAGCCAAGGCGCGAAGATCGCGATCTTCGATATGAATGACGATTTGGGCCAGCAAGTCGCCAATGAACTTGGTGAGGGTGTGAGTTACTACAACGTCAACGTGACCGATGAAGCGTCGGTATCAGCCGCTCTGGCTGCTGTTGTGGAAACCTATGGAGCCGTTCACATTGCCTGTAATTACGCGGGTGTCGGTACGCCAGGCAGAACGGTGGGACGTGATGGTCCATTACCCCTCGATTTTTTCAAGCGCGTCGTAGACGTTAATCTAATTGGAACGTTTAACGTGATTCGTTTGGTTGCCGAAGTCATGCTCAAGCATGATCCAGTCACTGCAGATGGCTGTCGTGGTGTGATTATCAATACAGCGTCCGTCGCGGCATTTGATGGCCAGATAGGCCAAGCAGCCTACAGTGCATCGAAAGCAGGCGTGGTCGGTATGACGTTACCTATTGCGCGAGACTTTGCGAGCATGGGTATCCGCGTTAACACCATCGCCCCTGGTTTGATCAACACCCCGATGCTGCAAGGTTTGCCAGAACCCGCACGTGAATCGTTGGCTGCAACGGTACTGTTCCCGAAGCGACTTGGTGAAGCCACGGAAATTGCTCGCGTGGCTCAGATGCTGATCGAGAATGACTACATGAACGGTGAAACTGTCCGTATGGATGGTGGTATCCGCATGCAACCGAAGTAACCACCAGTTAGCGCGGTGAACCGGGGCGGGTAAGACATTGAACGGTTAGCGGCCGAGTGCAAAATATTGTCTATCCGCCGCAGCGTCCCATTCCAACTGGCCACTCGCGCCGATGGGATCGGCGACTAATAGTTCGCTTGCCGCTGTGACGGCATCACGTGCGTTCGCGATGGCGCGAGCGCCATCAGCGAGGTCCAACAGATAAATCACGTTCGTCGGTTGACCACCGCGATCGTATTCAATGGTGTAGCTGGCAATTGCGGCAGGCCCGTCTGCCCTTTCAGTAACGGGTAGTGGCGTGTCGCCGGTCTCGACTCGATATTCGGTTTTGCCGGTTGCTTTTTCCGGGAGGTAAACACCACCAGCTAGGAGGGTTGCGGTGTGTTTGGTATTCGCCATGCCCACGCCGGTTACCATCAATGTTTGCTCTGGCTTTGCACGCAACTGTGCTACTGCGGTTGCGAGGGCATGCATTACATAGTTGTTCCCCGGGCCACCGGCATAGGCGAGACCGCCGGTCAGCGAGAATGAGCGAGGATCTTGGACGGGTACATTGAGCGCGTCTAGCGCCATTTGTATGGGACTTGGGAAGCAACTATAAAAGTCGAAGGCGTCAATATCTTCAGCAGCGATGCCTGAGGCGTTGAGGGCGCTCGCGAAGGCAACTTCCATGGCCTTGCAAGCCGCGAGCGAACGGCGCTCGATTGGATTCCAGATTTCCTCCGCACCGGCCCCACCCAGAATAGCAGCGGCCTTCGAGCGGTCTGCCAGCTGATCGACTACCCGTTGCGAAACGACAACGATTGCTGCCGCTTGATCGACGTCCATAATGGCATTCATGCGTTTCGTATACGGATAAGCGATCAGGCGATTTTCTTCTGTCACCGTGCCAATGAGTTCAACGCTGGGTGCGTCCTGAAACCACGCGTGTTGATTGTCTGCCGCTACCAGCGCGTTTTTATGAAGAAGCTCCGCGGCGACTTGAATCTGTTCCTCGGCACTTCGTCCGTGCGCGTGTCGAATTGCATTTTCGTGGATAGGGAACGACTGGATGGGTAGACGCAGGCCGTGTTTTGCTTCCCAATCAGAGGAAAACGGTTTCTGTCCACGGGTTGGACTGACGCTTTTATCTCTTGGTGGCCACGCGAGTTGCTCACCCGCGCGACTCGCTTTGCGGCGAGTCCGCATGGCTTCCGCGCCGACGATCAGGGCAACGTCTATTTCATTGGCTGCCATTGCCGCGCTAATTTTATGCAGCAAATCTTGCGGCGTGGTGCCACCTGCGGGAAGCCACATGTCGAGAATGTCCGCTCGGCAGCCAAGTTCCTTAGCGACTGTTTTACCGAGATCGGCATAGGTCCAGGAGAAGGGGTCAACGCAGGCGATTGCGTCAAGTTGCTCCGGTTCTATGTGCGCCTCGCGCAGTGCCTGGTTTGCGATCTGCTGCATCAGAATTAATGGGTGATCAACGAACTCTGCGTCGTGATAACTCTGTTGCGCTTGCCCAACAATGAAAGCGTGGACCTGACTCATCTGATTCTCCCTTAACAAGGCGTCATTATAAGGCAAAAAACGGTATCCTTCGTGCAACGAAACGTCGGTCGACGATCCGAATTTGAGAGAGGGAGTAATCATGAAATACCTAACGATGGCCTTGGTAGGAATCTTAGTGGTCAGTTCAGCCAGCGCCGAGATCAAGCGAACGGGCAGTGGCAAGCCAGACTTATCTGGTTTTTATGACAGCGGCACGTTAACCCCGGTTGATCGCCCCAAGGAATTCGGCGACAAGCAATTTATGTCTGCAGAAGAGGCAGCCGCCATCGTCGAACGGACTAAGAGCGGGCTTGCTGCGGCGAACCGAGAGAGTGACCCTGATCGTGAAGCGCCAGTGCAAGGTGGTGATGGCAATAATAATTCTGGTGCTGGCGGTGTCGGCGGTTATAACGCTTTTTGGGTGGACCCGGGTAGCTTTGTCTCAGAAGTGAATGGTCAGTTTCGAACGTCGATTGTCTACGATCCGCCCAATGGGCGCCGACCAGAGATGACGGTGAAAGGTCAAGCTGCGATGGCGGCAAACTTCGCCTCTTTTGCTTATCAAAATGATGGCTCTGCTTCCTGGCTTGCAAACAAGGGCAACGGCCCCTTCGACGGTCCTGAAACATTGGCTTTAGCGGAACGTTGTCTGCTGGGCTTTAGTGCCGGACCGCCTAGTTTGCCGGGACTCTACAACAACTTTAAGCGCATCATTCAAACTGAAGATCACGTTATGATTTTGTTGGAGATGGTGCACGACGCGCGAGTCATCCGCATAGACGCGAAGCATGCGCCAGACACTAATCGTAAATGGTTGGGTGACGCCATTGGTTGGTGGGAAGGTGACACTTTGGTTGTCGAGACGATTAACTTCAAACAACGGACAGGCCTCTATGGCGGAGATGAGAACCTACATTTGATCGAACGCTTTTCACGCCTGGACGATGGTAATCTACTCTATAATTTTACCGTTACTGACCCAACGATATGGACCGGACCTTGGAGTGGTGAATTTGTTTGGAAAGCAAGCGTCGACAAGGTCTATGAATACGCCTGCCACGAGGGCAATTACGCGATGGGTAATATTCTGCGCGGCGCGCGTATTTTGGAAGCAGAATATGATGGTCCCAGGGCCGGGGCTGGAGAGTAATCGCGAAGGGCCTTAAGCTGCGCCGAGTCGACTCATTTGTCACCGTCTAAAGCCAACGTTCTGCTGGTCGGCAGCGTACCTCTGGCGAATGCCTCCGAGGTCTTTTCGGGTGCGGCAGCCCATCTTGGCGAGCACCTCTGTAGATTTCCAGATGGTGAGACGGGCAATCGGACAAACTGGGTCGGCTGGCAACTGCCGAAGCTCGCTGCAAGTAAAGGTTTAGTGGCGGTCGTAGAAGACGGCGCCGACTACGGTACAGTTGGGCGAGTGGGTCTTGATGAGACGATTGAAGCGGTGCAGATTGCAACTCTCGGCTATAGAGATGCGGCCCTCGCATCCTACGCAGAGTTTGCTGAGCTCAAGTCCCAGGGGGTAGTGGCGCCAGACAGTCGTTTGCAAGTCTGCCTGCCCACGCCGCTAGCACCAATCCATCTATACGTAGCATCCCAAGATCAAGCCGCACTTGAAGGCATTTATGAAGATGCGTTATTGCGGGAGCTAACCGATCTGATCCGAGCGGTCCCAGCAGAGGAGCTTGCGATCCAGTGGGACACTGCTATTGAATTTGGCGTGCTTGAAGGTGTGTTTCCGACCTATTTGAAGGATCCTCAGCGTCAGATACAAGAACGTCTCGTTCGGCTTGGTGAGGCAGTGCCTGCCAACGTTGAACTGGGCTTTCACCTTTGTTACGGCGATGCCGGACATCAACACTTTGTTGAACCGAATGATATGAGATTGCTTGTAGATATTGCCAACGCGGTCAGTGCAGGGGTCAAGAGATCGATTGAATGGATTCATATGCCTGTGCCGATCAGTCGTCACGATGAGGCTTACTTTCAGCCGTTGAACGATTTAGCGATCGACTCGGGTACGAAATTGTTCTTGGGACTGGTGCACGCTTCTGATGGAGAGGCCGGGGCCGCGGCCAGGATCGAGACCGCTAAGAAGTTTTTTACCGGATTTGGCATAGCGACCGAATGTGGCTTGGGGCGTCGCCCCACAGAGTCGATACCGGCCCTGCTGGAACTCCATCGGAAGCTGGCAGAGAGGCTCTAAAAAGCGTCGGGTTAGCCGCCAACGAGGGCATCGAGTGCGGCCCTGACTTCTCCATCCCACTGTTCTGCGACCGTCGTGCCCGCCGGTAGGTCCGTTGAACGGCGACGGTAAGTGAGTCGTCCATCACCGTCGACAACCATGAGGCCTGGAATGAAGTTTACGTTGTACTGCTTTGCGATCTGATCGGCATCAGCAATGGCGACCATCGGAAAGTTCAATCCGGCGACATAGGCTTTTGGATCACCCCGCCCGCGCTCTTTGGCATTGAGGGAGATGATTTGCACACCCTGGGGGGCGTAATCAGCTTGAATCTGTCTGACGGCAGGCATGAACGCTTTGCAGTACGAACACCACGTTGCCCAAAAGAGAACAACGGCTGGTTTACCGTTCAAGACGCCGGGAAAGTCTACCTGTTTGCCGTTCATCAAATCGGTGCCGCGCCAAGCGGGGGCTTGAACTGTTTTTATTGCTTCCGCCCCGGCAGCTGTCGGAATGGCAATTGTGCCGACTAAAATGAAGGTGACGAGCCAGAGTAAAAGTGTACCTCCTCGCATGTCGTTTGCTCCTCGTTAAAAATCGATGTCATTTATTGTGGACGATGCGCGGCATGGTCAGCCCGCGTGATCCGATCCTAGAGATTGCGTCGCAGTAGTGCGTGCACTTGTTCCCAATGTCGTTCTGCAGCTGCGCGGTCATAGCGCTCGCCGCCAGGGGGTGCAAAACCGTGTAACGCGCCAGCCATGAATTCAAGGTTGTAACTGATGCCCGATCCGCGCAGGGCATGGTCCATGATCTCGCGTTCTTCTGCGGTCGCGGTGGGATCACGGTCTGCCCAGGCAAAATAGACTTCGGCTTTAATCTGATCGATTTCTTTGTGCGGCGAATCGTCCTGATCGGTAACCAGCCAGGCGCCATGGATCGAGGCAATAGCGGAAACTTTTTCGGGCATTGTTTGCGCTAAGCCCATCACCAACGGACCACTCATGCAAAAACCGACGGCGCCGATCGGCCCGTCGCTGTTCGCTTTGTCTGAGGTTGCTGCGTGGGCCAGTAAGGCCTGCGCATCAGGAATCATGCCCGCACGTGTGACGCTCTGCATCAGCTCTCGGCGCAGATGCATGTCCTCATCACTCGTGCCAAATTCACGATATGGCGCTTTGCGATAGTAGAGGAAGGGTAACAGAACGTAGTAACCGGCACTGGCTAACCGCGACGCCATATCGCGGAGCGCTGGCCTAATACTCGGGGCGTCCATGAGGTAAAGCACGATTGGATATGGCCCCCCGTCCTCAGGATGAAATTCGAAAGTCGGCATGATGCCGTCTGAAGTTGTAATGTCGATTTGTCGTTCGATCATAGCTTAGCCTGCGGAAACATTGAGACCAATCTCTTCTAGACGTGGGTCGTTTGGCATCAACCAGTCGTCGTTGAGAACCTGCGCAACGCGAAGCTCTTCTGGAATGTTTTCAATACCGATTATTCGGTCAGCCCACTGATTCCAGTGGTAGATTCGAGCCTCTTGGTATGACAGGGGCACGCCTGCAAAACCGTCCGATTCCATGGACTTCTGAATGACCGCGCCGAATTGCGTGTCTTCGAGCAGAACTGGGCTCAATTCCGAGCCCTCAGGAGAAGTCCAAATATTCTGTACGTCGTCGGGCACCTTGCCGTGCTCGTCTTCAAAACACAAAGTCCAGACTTCGAAGCGGGTGGTGCGGATGCTTGTGGGCCAAAAGAGCAGTGGCGGTATAGTCATGTGATTAAGAGGCGATACCCAGTTTGGGAAGACGCCATAAGATTGTGTGCAGGTCTGGCCAATTTCACTAACGGTATCTATTTGTGGAAAACCAGATCGGCCACCACCATCTGGACGTTCTTCGTAGGTCATTTTTTGCGGGGCAACCATGCGGCCATGACCATTCCGATAGAATGTGTTGACGTTGCGACGATCGTCGAGAAAAGGTGCGACGGTATTGGGGTGAATGTTAGGGACGTGGTAGACCTCGGTATTTGCCTCCATCGCAATCTTCCAATTGCAGTTGAGATCAAAGGATTTTTTGGAAAGCAATCGGCAGCGATCGAACTGGAACTCTTGCCATTCATCGGCCACGGGGCCAAGCCAGTCCAGCAAAGACGGTGCATCCTCATCGTAGTTGAGGAAGATCAGGTTGCCGAAACGTTCACAGCGAACCGGCTTCAGCCCCCTACAGGAAAAATCGAGATCGCGAAAATCTTCTAGGTCGCGTACAGAAATAAGCTCGCCGTCAAAGTTGTAAGACCAACCGTGATACTTGCAAGTCAAGCTGGAACGACGTCCAGACTGCTCGAGTACAACTGGCGCGCCCCTGTGTTGGCAGGTGTTGTAGAAGGCGTTGATTGAACCATCTTGTGTGTGAACGATGACAGTGGGTTGGCCGGTATGTGCCCATAATTGGAAGCAACCGGGTTCTGGTAGCTCGTCAATGTGGGCCGCAAAGAGCCATGCTTTGTGCCAAATGTGTGCCTGCTCAAGTTGGTAGAAACGAGGATCGACATAGCGTCCTGCGGGGAGATCAGGTAAGGCCGGGAATGCCTTGGGCGGTTCGGTGCGAGCAGCCTCAAACTCCATCAATGCGCGGAGATTTTCGATATCTTGTTGCTTCATGTCGCAGTCCGATCTGTCCTAAAGGGGTAACGCTACACCTGCCTCCAAGGGGGGTCAATTTGTACCGTGTATCAGAATTTCTTGCTTGAAATTGTGAAATCAATACCTCTCGCGCCAAGCGTACTGAGGACTAAATCAGGTCCCGAAAGTAGGTCTTAGGAGCTAGAGAAAGTCCATGCCAATAAAGATGATGAAGACACCCATCAACATGCCAAACAGGCCGACGATCCGCCATCGGGCCAGGGATTCTGCTGACCGATGCGGTGTCACGGAATTGGCGACACGCATAATGAACCCTGGAAACGCAAAAAGGCCCAGGGCGATGACCAACAGTAGGAAGATGCCAAGTGTGAGTAGGACAGAGGCAAGACCAGAATCTTCGGAGAAGCTCGGCCAAATCATCGCCAACGGTAAGGGCAACGCCGCCACCGCCAGAATTTGTGTCCGTTGTTGAGTCTTAACCGCCGCCTTAAACCATCCAAGGCTCGTCGTGGGTGCGATGAGCATGACGCCTCGGGTCAAGACGACCAAGACGCCTAGGCAGATTGTTACAAGACCAGCCAAACTCATATCGATACCTCGATTTGCTCATTTTGGATGAGTCTACATTCATTCGCAGGTGGCAACACTATGGCTGCACGTTTCAAATCACGGACTACCCCGCAATGACGTGTTGGCGGACAGCTGTTAATCTCACCCCAAATCCGGGACCACAAAAGGAAAAAATAATGAGCGACACTTCAGCACCGGATGCAGCAAAAGGCAAAACACCGCTGTGGAAAAAAGCGCTACCTTGGTTAATTACCGTCGCTTGCTTCGTGTTTCTGTATACGCGAATTGCTGGTCCGGCCGCGGGCCAAGGCATGAGCGTGCTGGCATATCTGGCCAGTGTGTTTGCTGAGGTCAATTGGTTCGCATGGCTGGCGCTCATGATCCCCTACTCGATAGCGTTTTTCTTGATCGACTCGATGGTTGTTTGGCGAATTATTAATTGGTTTAACACCAAGATCGCGTACAAAGAAATTTTGCCTGTGCGTGCCAGCGCCTACATCATCTCTATCTTGAACGAGCAAGTCGGCAAGGGCGCTATGGCACTCTACCTAAACCGACGAGATGGGGTGCCTGCTTGGCAGGTTGGCTCAAGTATGTTGTTCATCATGGTGTGTGAGCTTTTGTACCTCACGATATGGGCGAACATCGGCCTGCTGCTCCAGTGGGATACGTTGCCCCCTGTTTTTCGGGCCCTACCATGGGTCGGCCTGGGAATATTCGTGGCCTTCGCATTCTTCTATCTCTACTTCCGTGGTCACATCCTGCCGAAGAACAAATTTCGTGATGGGCAGCTGTTAAAGGCATTCAAGGAAGCGACGCTGTCTCAATACCTGGTCATCATTATCCTGCGCTCGCCTGCTCTGCTGCTTGCGGTGGTAATGTATAGCGAAGCGTTAGCGCTCTTTGGTGTCGAATTTGGTTACCTGCAAATGCTGGGGATATTGCCGGTAATATTCTTTGGTGCTTCTATTCCAGGACCTTTTCGCGCGGTCGCGGTGACTCTGTGGGTGTCTTTGTTTCCAGAATATCCGGCAGAAATGTCTGCCTTTGGCCTGGTACAGCACAACTTTTTCATTCTCTTTAATGCGGTTATTGGGCTCATGTTTATGGGCCGCGTACAAAAAGAAATCTTCGTGAGGGCGGAAAAATAGTCGATGACTTTCGAGGAATTTGAAGCCATAACGAGGCTCCGCTATCAGTACGCACAAAGCCTCGACACACGAGATTTCGTCTTACATCGTTCTCTCTACACGGATCAAATCACAACCTACTTCACTTCCTATTCAGGCGGTGAGGGTCATACGACGATCTCTGCCGATGCTGGGTATCGCGACTCAAGCCGCTTTTCAACGGCTTGTCAGCCTCGCAACATGTCATGACGAACCCGCTCGTCGAGGTCAAAGGTGACATGGCGAGCCAGCGCATGTACATGAAGGCGGAGCACTTTCTAATTGAAAATGGCGTACAAGGTGAATTCTCTCTTGGTGGCTATTACGATGATGTGGCCGTTCGCACTGAATGCGGTTGGCGGTTAACCGCCGTCACTTTGACAGTGCTTTGGCGGCGCGGCGATCCGCAGATCATGGTTCGCGCACAGGCCTGTCCTGCAGAGCTACATATACTCGGGATTAATTTCGAACGCCGCAATGTAATCATAAGCCGGTTCAGGCAGATCGTCCTGGCCGCCTTGCCAGCCATGCCAGGGATAGGCAACAGCGCCATTGGGCAGTCTTTTCGGGTGACCTGCCTCATCAAGAAGGAAGTAGGGACCATGTTCTTCGCCGGCCTGGAGTGCGTGCACTGTTCTCTCGGCGGCACCTGGCTTGGCAATCTCATACATGCCACCAAGGCCGGTGCCGTTGTTGAAAACCCAGTGAATTTCGGCGAATGGCGGCGCCTCCGCGCGTGGCGGCTGTGCATGATTATGCGTCGTTAGATCGACCCCTTTGCCACAACACCACGGATTCACATAAACGATTTCAGTGTTGTCATAGTCCAGCAGGTGGAAACCATCTGCCATGTAGCAGTCTTGGTTGTTGAAGGCGTCGACTAACCCCGCAAAACGAGCCGAAAAAGATCCGTGTGGTT
>JAQWQN010000252.1 GCA_029244465.1 Pseudomonadales bacterium | reverse complement strand
GGTGCCAGTTCGCGCTTGGGTCGCACCACTTCGCGCATAACCCCGTCAACCCGAAATCGTACCACGAGGTCACGTTCAAACGTTTCGATATGAACATCTGACGCGTTTTCGCGGATTGCTTCTGCGAGCAGCGCGTTAATGAGACGAATTATCGGAGCATCGTCTTCTTGTTCAAGTAAGTCTTCAGTTTCAGGGACGCTTTCAGCGAGACGCGCGAGGTCCATTTCCTCACCGAGGTCTTCGACCATCTGTTTCGCCGCCGAAGAATCTCGTGCGTAGGCTTCTGTTAACGCTGTATCGAACTCTTCTGCGCCCACCACCTTTATCGAAAAGTCGGTTTTTGCTTGTCGCCGAACTTCAGCGAGGGTAGCGAGAGAGGGTTGTTGTTGACAAATTAGTTGCAGGCTGTCTGCGCGACACGCTAAAACAGCGCCGAATCGCTTGGCGAACGCAAATGGCAGCTTCGCGGTTGGCGGCACTTCTTGAACCCTGGTTGCATCGCGAGTGCCATTTCCATTTGGCAGCGGCTCAGTCACAGTGGGTTCTACAGAATCCTTGGCAGATTCGAGTTGGTTCATCGAATTATCGTCCTGATAAACGTGAATTTAAGCATCCTATAGTAACAAGAGGTGTTTGATACGCTAAGCGTAGCAAGACAAAAATAGCCGACGAAGTACCAGGTTTGTTGACTCCGTCACACTAAATGGGTGACTAAGCTAATTGGACAACACGATACGATTTTCGTTTCAACCCAATGTTGTTCGCGATCGACCTAGGACACCATCACGATGACACGTCGAACTATGAGGCCACTCTGGTAACGAGTATCATTTCAGAAAGGACGTAGGGGACACTTTTGGATTTTGTTGGCAATCACATCATTTCCGTTAATCAATTTGAACGCGCAGACGTAGATAGGATCTTTTCCGTCGCAGACGCCATGCGTCCCTACGCGATGCGCGAGCGCATAACGCGGGTCTTGGAAGGCGCCATTGTTTCCAACATGTTTTTTGAACCGAGCACCCGAACGCGTGTTTCCTTTGGGTCTGCGTTCAACCTCCTTGGTGGTGAAGTCCGAGAAACCACTGAGGTGAAAACGTCTTCCCTTGCCAAAGGCGAATCGCTTTATGACACCGCCAGAGTCCTGTCTGGCTATAGTGACGTCATCGTCATGCGCCACCCGGAGCCCGGGAGCGTAGCCGAATTTTCTGAAGCGAGCCGAGTACCCGTCATCAATGGCGGTGATGGCCCAAATGAACACCCGAGCCAAGCACTCCTCGATCTTTATACGATGCGCGAGGAACTCCGCAACAAGGGCCGCAGTATCGATGGGTTCGGCATAGCGCTCATTGGCGATTTAAAATTTGGTCGTGCGGTTCATAGTTTATGTAAGTTGCTTGGTCTGTTTGAGAACATCCGCCTACACCTGGTCTCTCCGCCAGGACTGGAGCTACCTGAAGAAATCGTTGCAGAGCTCAAGCGACGGCATAAGGTCGTGTCGTTCCATGCGCTCGAGGAGGGATTGCACGACGTCGATATTTTGTACGTCACTCGGACACAAGAAGAGCGTTTTCCAAACCAAAAAGAGGCCGATCGATACCGCGGACTGTTCCGTATCAATCAATCGATTTACACGGAGCACTGTGAGCCAAATACCGTCATCATGCATCCGTTGCCAAGAGATTCGCGTGCACAAGCGCAGGAACTGGATGACGATTTAAATCAGAACCCTAATCTCGCGATATTTCGCCAAACCGACAACGGTGTCCTCGTGCGTATGGCGCTCTTCGCGCTTGTTCTTGACGTTGTCGATGAGGCCCACAACCACGCACAGCCTGTCACATGGCACACGGCTAAACGCCACCACCCGCTGGGTGGGCGTCCCTAACGGGCTCTAGCAATTGGGCAAAGAAGACGAGACCGCTCGTAACCATCTGCCGGCCTGAAAAGGTGCTTTTCAGCCGCTAACGTTTCTTCGCAGTCTTCTTTTTAGCGACCTTCTTTTCAGCAGCACTTTTAGATGTCGACTTCTTCGTCGAAGCGGCACTTTGCGGCGTTTTCTTGGGCACTTTCGGGATGCGATCCCGCCATGCCTTCGGCGCCGATTTATAGCCGCGGCACGCCGCTAGAAATTTACATGCCTCGGTCCAAGCCTTATCGGCTGTAAGCCGTGCGACCGAAAACTCGCGAACATGAGATTTACCGCTGGTTTGAACCTGTACGCGAAACGCCGGCGAAGGTCGAAAGACAAGGTTGATACCACGCACACCTGTTGAATGATTCTTGTCAGTCGAGGCTTCTCGTACCCGTTTGGCTTTTGCGTTGCCTTGCTTATCAGCCCACTTCTGATCAAGCGCCTTGGCTTCTTTGCCAACTTCCTTTTGCTTTGTCTTGTTAAGACCAATCAAACTGAAGTATTGCTGCTCGAGCTTGCCATCGATGCTGCGAGCAACACGCAGCAACTGACCACCATTTAGTTCATATACTGCCATCGGATTACTCCTCTCTATGTTGGCTAGTTACTGAACTATAGCAGAGCTTCCAGTTCTGGTAATGCCTGAAACAAGTCAGCAACAAGACCGTAATCCGCGACTTGAAAGATCGGTGCGTCTTCATCCTTGTTGATAGCAACGATAACCTTACTGTCTTTCATCCCCGCTAAATGCTGAATCGCACCAGAAATGCCGACCGCAATGTACAGGTCGGGGGCGACAATTTTGCCAGTTTGTCCCACTTGCATATCATTCGGTACAAAACCCGCATCTACAGCTGCGCGTGAAGCCCCTATCGCGGCACCTAATTTATCTGCGATGCCGTCCAATAGGCTGAAATTGTCACCGTTTTGCATACCGCGACCGCCAGAAATGATGATCCCGGCGGCTGTCAGCTCGGGACGCTCGGATTTCGCAATTTCCTCACGCAGGAAGCTAGACATGCCTTGCTCTGCACCACCGCTAACCGCTTCGATTGAGGCATTGCCACCTTCCGCGATGGCTGCATCATAAGCAGTCCCGCGCACCGTGATAACCTTAACCGCATCCTTGGATTTGACCGTTGCTATCGCATTACCCGCATAGATGGGGCGTTTGAACGTATCTTCCGAATCGACACCAATGATGTCTGAAATCTGCGCAACACCAAGTAAAGCCGCAACGCGTGGCATAAAGTTTTTACCCGTGGTCGTGTGGGCACACATGACATGGGAGTACGCGGCTGCGGCAGCAACTACTGCAGATGCTATATTTTCGGCGAGTTGGTGTTCATAGGCCGGGTCATCTGCCACGAGCACCTTGCCCACGCCAGGGATTGCTGCTGCGGCTTGAGCGACGCTATCGCAGCCGCTGCCTACAACTAAAACATCTAGATCACCGCCGATCGCTTGTGCTCCTGCGATGGCCACTAGGGTTGCCGGTTTGAGTTCGGCGTTGTCGTGTTCTGCTACAACTAAAGTACTCATTATGCGATCACCTTTGCTTCGTTCTTGAGTTTGTCGACAAGTTCTTCAACGGTTTCGACTTTGATTCCTGCTTGACGCTCTGCGGGCGGCTCAACACTTAGGACTTCGACGGTTGGGGTCAGGTCAACGCTCAGTTCGTCTGGTGTCACGATATCTAATGGCTTTTTCTTGGCCTTCATAATGTTTGGCAGAGAGGCATAGCGAGGCTCATTGAGGCGTAAGTCTGTCGTGACAACCGTCGGTAAGTTGACCTTGATCGTCTGTAAACCACCATCGACTTCCCGAGTGACTTCAGCACCGCCCTCGGTAATCTTTAGTTCAGAGGCAAAGGTTGCCTGAGACATGCCGGTTAACGCGGCAAACATCTGGCCGGTCTGGCTATTGTCACCGTCGATACTTTGCTTGCCGAAGATAATAAGGTCGGCCGACTCTTTTTCCTGAATAGCAGCGAGTGCCTTGGCTATTCCAAGTGGTTGCGCGTCTTGATCAGTTTCAACCAAAATCGCTCTGTCGGCACCGAGTGCTAAACACGTCCGTAACTGTTCTTGGCAAGCAGACGTTCCAACCGCAACGGCGATTACTTCTTCAGCGCTCCCAGCTTCTTTCAAGCGAACGGCTTCTTCAATCGCGATTTCGCAAAACGGGTTTACCGCCATTTTGACGTTGCTCAAATCAACACCAGTGTTATCGGGTTTTACGCGTACCTTCACATTGGCATCGACGACACGTTTGACAGGCACAATAACCTTCATTGACATAATGTCCTCACTTCGTTTTCAGTCTCTTTCAATTTCTTTCGCAACACCCAGGTTTTAGTGGGCATCGAGGCTATAGACCATTTCGGGTCATCGCCTACCCTGTTCTCCTACTTCGAAAGGGTTGCGAGCTGGGAAATTCGGGCGGCGTATTGTCGCTATGCAAATCTTCCAGGTCAAGGTTGAGTGAAAAACGGTTATAATCGCCCGGTTGGAGAATAATTGAATAACAAGGTGTGAACTCGGTATGGAAGAGCTAGTCGAACGCGAATCGATGGATTTTGACGTGGTTATCGTTGGAGGCGGTCCTTCTGGTCTATCTGCGGCGATTCGTCTCATGCAACTGGCGGAATCTTCAGAGCAAGAGCTGGCGGTTTGCTTGGTTGAAAAAGGCTCAGAAATTGGCGCTCATGTCTTGTCCGGCGCTGTCTTTCAGCCAACAGCACTAAACGAACTCATGCCAGACTGGGCTGAATTGGGTGCCCCCGTGAACAATCCTGTCACCGATGATGTGATTTATATCATGCCAAATGACAAGAACCGCATCCGTGTACCCGCGATGTTCGTTCCTAAGGATGCGCACAATGAGGGTAACCACGCGATCAGTTTGGGCAATCTTTGTCGCTGGATGGGCGAACAGGCTGAAGGCATGGGGGTGAATATTTTTCCTGGGTTCGCGGCCTCAGAAATTCTCTACAACGAGGATGGCTCGGTTGCCGGTGTCGCAACGGGTGATATGGGCATTAGTGCAGATGGCGAACGCAAAGGGACCTATGCGCCGGGCTACGAGCTTCGTGCGCGGTACACGATATTTGCCGAAGGTTGTCGCGGCCATCTCGGCAAGCAACTGATGGAAAAATTTGAGTTAAACGAAGCGGCTGCTACGCAACACTACGGCATTGGCTTTAAAGAGCTATGGGCAGTGGATCCGAGCCAGGCAGAGCAAGGCAAGGTGATTCACAGCATTGGCTGGCCCTTAGGGTTGGGTCCAGCGGGACCAACTGGGGGCACCTATCTCTACCATCTACCCGACAACCAAGTCGCATTGGGATTGATCGTTGATTTGAGCTACAGCAATCCGCACCTATCGCCATTCGATGAATTCCAACGGTGGAAGCATCACGATGAAATCGCAAAGGTACTAGAAGGAGGCGAACGTATCTCCTACGGCGCCCGAGCGATTGTCAAGGGCGGTATTCAAGCACTGCCGAAACTCACCGTCCCAGGGGCGGCACTGACGGGTGACGATGCCGGATTCTTGAACCCTCTAAAAATTAAAGGCAGCCACACTGCCATGAAATCAGGCATGCTTGCAGCTGAGGCAGTATTCGAAGAACTGGCTGCAGGCAATACAGGTACCGAAGCGGCTTCCTTTCAGGCTAGCTTTGAGACGTCTTGGCTCTTTGACGAACTTAATCGAGCACGTAATGTAGGCCCAGGCTTGCACAAGTTGGGCATGATGATGGGTGCAGCCCATTCCTTTGTTGATCAATTCTTTCGGGGTAAGCAAGGCTGGACACTCAAGGACCAGACGCCAGATCACGCGACGTTAAAGCCTGCTGCCAGTGCCAAGAAGATCGATTACCCTAAGCCAGATGGCAAGATCTCATTTGACAAACTGTCCTCTGTGTTTCTGTCAAACACGAATCATGAAGAAGATCAGCCCTGCCACTTAACGCTGGCAGACGTTGAACTACCAATCCGGGACAATTTGCCGCAGTACGACGAACCGGCGCAAAGATACTGCCCCGCTGGCGTTTACGAAGTCATCGAGGAAGCAGGCACTGCAAGGTTTCAAATCAATGCGCAAAACTGTGTCCACTGCAAAACCTGCGATATCAAAGACCCAGCCCAGAACATTACGTGGGTGGTCCCAGAGGGAACGGGCGGACCGAACTACCCTAACATGTAGATTCTCTTGGAACTAACCCGAGGGGCCAAGCTCGAATCTGGCACCGTTACTGTACAGGCACCAAGTGCCTGTCTCGTCTTGCCCATGCTCAATCAACCGGTAGTACACGTTCCGTGATAAACGAGCCCAGAGGTTAGCGCGCAAATGAACGTACGGAACACCCTTCCGCATTGCTAAAGGATTCTCAACCGACAGTTCAACGTGATCATCCATGTTTGTGCTGATGATGATTTCGCAGTTTTCCGATACACCGCGCACCTCTGCATCTATGCCCAGAAACGGTACATCCTCGACCGCTATTTTCAGTTTCTCAAATGGCGTGACGAGAAAATAGTCGTCGCCATCGAGACGTAATATTGTCGAAAAGACTTTTGCGATTGCATGCCGCCGAATCGGTCGCCCGTCATGGTGCCATTGACCGTCGTAATCGATGCGTATGTCAATTTTGCCAACGCGCTGCGGCAGCCATTGGTCGACGGGGGGCAACCGTTTGTTATTTTGCGACGTCTTTAGCGCTTCGAACAGGTCGTCAACTTGGGTCATGCCTACAGTTTAACTGGCTCTCCGTGGTTCCGCGAATCGGTGGTAGATGGTCGCAAGGTGAAACGAACCAACAGTACCCGGCTGCTTATGTGGCAATAGCTCTGATTGTAATTCCGGCGGAGATGCAACAGGTGCTGGCGCCTCGGATGTAATAGAATTCTTTTCCCGATCTACGGTAGCACGAGCCGGTTCC